>JBFGZI010000091.1:0-8224 GCA_041586855.1 Oceanisphaera sp.
GGCCGAGCCGAGCCTGGAGCAGGCCATCGACCAGCAGGTGGCCGCCGGGGCCACAGACATCAGGCTGTTCCCCTATTTTCTGGCCGAGGGCAAGCATGTGGTCAAGGATCTTCCTTCGGTACTGGTGCAGAAGCGGGAGCAATACCCCGACGTCAACTTCACCCTGTTACCTCACCTCGGCGCCCTGCCGGGGTTTGCCGACTGGCTGGGACACCAGCTGTAAAAAAAGAGCCCTTTCGGGCTCTTTTTCATTGTGTGTTATATGGCGCCGATTAGCTCTCAAGGCCTGGCCAGATGCCAGACATCGAACTTGCCGTCTCCCGATATGTCACCCGCCTGTTTGTCTTCTTTCCACAGGTACAAGGGCTGATCCTTGTAGCTCCATTGCAGGCTGCCATCGGCCCGGGTCACTATGCCGTAGTCGCCCTCGGCTGTGTCATCGCTGGTGGCAGCCAGCGGTGGCCAGTTATCTGCACAGGCGTCGTTACAGTTGCTCACACCGGGCTGGTCTTTATCAAACACATACAGGCTCATGCCGATGGCGTTAGTCAGTATTTCTCCCTCCGGGGTATCGGCCATCTGCACCGGTGCCGCCAGCACCTGCAGGCTGAAGGTCAGGGTTAAACCGATCAATACTTTGTTGAACATCCGTTACTCTCCTCGATGGGGACTTCTGGGTAGATGTCTGCACCAGATAGTCGATGGCATCTGATTAGATAGTAGGCTGTTTTTATGCGATGAGATGTCATACCAAACAGATTAAAGAACTGATCTAGTTGGTTGCTCTACAAAGGTTGGACAAAGGGCCCGCTCCACCGACCCGCTTCAAGCACATCCTTGTGACGCTCAGCACATGACATCCCTGTCATGTGATGGTCGGTGGAGCAGATCCCTTTGCCCTCCCTGATGCCAGGGAGTTGCCTGTTGGCATCGTCTACAGACAACTCGGTGCCTGAGAAGAGGCAGCAGAGAACGGCTCCCACGACCGTGAAATGCCATGGCCGGAAAATGCTCCTGCCGTTCCGGCATTCCCGCCGTCCCTGGCGGTCAGACGGCATTTCCGAGCCCCCAGGGGGTGAGTGTCATTGACCAGTGGCGTGTCGAGGGAGGTGGCTGTGTTGCCTCTGGGGGGCAGGCTAAAATCTTGATCAGATTGGTATTATAAAAAAAGCGGCCCGAAAGGGCCGCTCTGGTTTGCAGGCGAATAGTGCTTATTGCTGCTGTTCGCGGGCGATGGCGCGGTAGGCGATGTCGCTGCGGCAGAAGACACCTTGCCACTCGATCTGACGCGCGGCGGCGTAGGCGTTGGCCTGGGCCTCGGTCACGGTATTGCCCAGGGCGGTGGCGCACAGCACCCGGCCGCCGGAGGTGACCAGCTCGCCGTCCTTGAACTTGGTGCCGGCGTGGAACACCTTGGCAACATCGGTACCGGCGGGAATGCCGGTGATGATATCGCCCTGGCGGTAGTGACCGGGATAGCCACCGGCAGCCAGTACCACACCCACGGAGGCGCGGGGGTCGAACTCGGCGGTGACCTTGTTCAGCTCACCCTTGCAACCGGCCAGACACAGCTCCACCAGATCGGACTGCAGACGGAGCATGATCGGCTGGGTTTCCGGATCGCCGAAGCGGCAGTTGAATTCGATCACCTTGGGCTGACCGGCTTCGTCGATCATCAGACCGGCGTAGAGGAAGCCCTTGTAGACGTGGCCTTCTTCCGCCATGCCGCGTACGGTTGGCATGATCACCTGCTCCATGATGCGATCATGGATTTCCTGAGTTACCACAGGGGCCGGGCTGTAGGCGCCCATACCACCGGTGTTGGGACCGGTGTCGCCGTCGCCGACGCGCTTGTGATCCTGGCTGGTGGCCATGGGCAGCACGTGCTCGCCGTCCACCATGACGATGAAAGAGGCTTCTTCGCCGTCGAGGAATTCCTCGATCACCACCCGGCTGCCGGCGTCGCCGAAGGCGTTACCGGCCAGCATGTCGCGTACCGCGGCTTCGGCTTCTTCCAGCGTCATGGCCACGATCACGCCTTTACCGGCGGCCAGGCCGTCGGCCTTGACGACGATGGGTGCGCCTTTTTCACGCAGGTATTCCAGGGCCGGCTCCACCTGGGTGAAGTTCTGATAGTCGGCGCTGGGGATCTTGTGACGAGCCAGGAAGTCCTTGGTAAAGGCCTTGGAGCCTTCCAGCTGGGCCGCGGCCGCACTCGGGCCGAAGATGGCCATGCCCTCGGCTTCGAAGGCGTCGACCACACCGGCTACCAGCGGCGCTTCGGGGCCGACGATGGTCAGGCCTACTTGTTCTTGCTTGGCGAAGGCCAGCAGGTCCTGAATGTCGGTGGCGGAGATGGCCACGTTGGTCAGGCTGGGCTCGAGCTCGGTGCCGGCGTTGCCGGGGGCCACGAATACCTGGCTGACGTTGGGAGACTGGGCGGCTTTCCAGGCCAGGGCGTGTTCACGACCGCCACCGCCGATTACCAATACCTTCATGGTCTGTTCCTTAAACTGTTAACGCAAAAACGGAGGAGGCTGAGAGTCGAACAAAGAGATGACTCCGCCGACACGCTATGAATACATCCATGTACGCTCTCCGTTTCATCCCTGAAACGGAAGGTCGGCGGAGTCGCTCCCTTTGCTGTCCATCAGCATCGGCGCTGTCGGATAGAGCCTGTAGACGTCGGTGGTAGCCAGCTAGAGGGATGGGGTAGCCTCTAAGCCGACCGTTGGCGCCATGGATGGCGCCGCCGAGCCCCCAGGGATGGGTTCACGGCGTGTCGGCGTGAGGCTACCTCATCCCGAGGGCCACCGGATATTCGACTACGTTACCCTTCAGGCCGACTCCTGTTAGTGGCGGAAGTGGCGCATGCCGGTGAAGACCATGGTCATGCCATGCTCGTCGGCGGCCTGGATCACTTCGTCGTCACGCATGGAACCACCGGGCTGGATCACGCAGCTGATGCCGGCGGCGGCGGCGGCGTCGATGCCGTCACGGAACGGGAAGAAGGCGTCGGACGCCATTACCGAACCTTCCACCTTCAGACCTTCGTCGGCGGCCTTGATGCCGGCGATTTTGGCGGAGTAGACGCGGCTCATCTGGCCGGCACCCACGCCTATGGTCTGGGCGCCCTTGGCGTAGACGATGGCGTTGGACTTGACGTATTTGGCCACTTTCCAGCAGAACAGCAGATCCTGCAGTTCTTCTTCGCTGGGCTGGCGCTTGCTGACCACCTTGAGGTCGTCCAGACCGATCATGCCCTGATCGCGATCCTGTACCAGGATGCCACCGTTGACGCGCTTGATGTCACGACCCTTGGTCTGCTCGGCCCACTGACCGCATTCCAGCAGACGCACGTTTTTCTTGTCGGCGACGGCAGCCTTGGCGGCGGCGGAGATGCTGGGCGCTATGATCACTTCCACGAACTGGCGATCGATAATGGCGCGGGCGGTGGCTTCATCCAGCTCGCGGTTAAAGGCGATGATGCCACCGAAGGCGGAAGTGGGGTCGGTCTGGTAGGCACGCTCGTAAGCCTGCAGCAGATCTTCGCCCAGGGCCACACCGCAGGGGTTGGCGTGCTTGACGATAACACAGGCCGGGGCATCGAATTCCTTCACGCACTCGAGGGCGGAATCGGTGTCGGCGATGTTGTTGAACGACAACTCCTTGCCCTGCAGCTGAGTAGCGGTGGCAACAGACGCTTCATCGATGTCGTTTTCCACGTAGAAGGCAGCACTCTGGTGGCTGTTTTCGCCGTAACGCAGATCCTGCTTCTTGGTGAACTGGTAGTTGATGGTCCGCGGGAAGGCAGAGCCCTCGCTGGCTTCGTGGTAGGCCGGAACCATGGTGCCGAAGTAGTTGGCAATCATGCCGTCGTACTGGGCAGTGTGCTCGAAGGCGGCAATGGCCAGGTGGAAGCGGGTGGCCTGAGTCAGGCTGTTGTTGCCGGCATCCATCTCGTTCAGCAGGCGATCGTAGTCACCGGCGTTCACCACTATGGCCACGTCGTTGTGGTTCTTGGCGGCCGCGCGTACCATGGTCGGGCCACCGATATCGATGTTTTCGATGGCATCTTCGAGGGAGCAATCGGCCTTGGCCACTGTGTTGGCGAAGGGGTAGAGGTTAACCACCACCATGTCGATGGGCTGGATGGCATGCTCGGCCATGATGGCATCGTCCTGGCCGCGACGGCCGAGGATACCGCCGTGAACCTTGGGATGCAGGGTCTTGACCCGGCCGTCCATCATTTCCGGGAAGCCGGTATAGTCGGATACTTCGGTCACGGGCAGGCCCTGTTCGGCCAGCAGGCGGGCGGTGCCACCGGTGGACAGCAGTTCCACGCCACGGGCGTGCAGGCCCTGAGCGAAGGCGACGATGCCGTGTTTGTCGGACACACTCAGCAGAGCACGGCGAATGGGTCGAGCAGTTTCCATGGGTTCTCGTTCCTTTAACGATCTATCGGGGGGTTTGGTAAAATCGACAGCGGAGTCATAATGCCGACTTTACCAAACCGCCTGGTACGCCAGAACGGAGGCGGCATATTCTACTGTATTTTGCCGTGGCTTGTGTGACTATTTGCTTTGGTGTCAAGAGATTTCATGTGTAACAAAACCCGATTTTCAAGCCTCGAATGGCAGGGAGTAGTAACGAATGTTTCGGATTGGTGAGCTGGCCAAACACTTTGGCGTGAAGGCCGATACCCTGCGTTTTTATGAAAAAGAGGGGTTGCTGTCGCCCAGCCTGCGCACCCCGGCGGGCTATCGGTTATATAGCGAAGACGACAAACGGCGGCTGCATTTCATTCTGCGCTGCAAACGGGTGGGTTTTTCCCTGAAAGAGGTGGACGAGCTGCTGTCGCTCAAGGTCAGCAGTTGCAAGGTGACCTGTCGTGAGGTGAAGGCGGTGGCCGATAGCAAGATTGCCGATGTGGAAGAGCGGATTGTCGAGCTGGAGCGGTTTCGAGACTCGCTCCGGCAGTTGTCCGAGGCCTGCTGTGGCGGCCTGGAAAGCGCCGAGCATTGCTCCATTCTGGAAGCGCTGGATGGCAAGCAACTGACCACCGAGAATAACGCCCGCTGATAAGGGTTAACAGCCCCTTCAATCGGCTTTGGCGGCCGTGGCTGCAGGTAATGGTGGCAATGCCCAGATAATGTTTTTCTGCTCCGGCATCCGCCGAGCAATATTTTCAGGAGGCAACACATGAGCAAGAACCAGCAACTGCAACAGCGTAAAGATGCTGTCTTCGCCCGCGGCATGGGTAACTTGGCCGCCATTTATGTCGATCATGCCAAGAACAACGAAATCTGGGACGTGGAAGGCCGTCGCTATATCGACTTCGCCGCCGGTATTGCCGTGGTGAACACGGGGCACAGCCATCCGCGTATTCAGGCCGCCGTGGCCGATCAGCTGAGCCGCTTCAGCCACACCTGCGTCATGGTCACGCCCTACGAGAGTGCGGTTGAACTGGCCGAAAAGCTGGTCGAGCTGACGCCGGGCGAGACGCCCAAGAAAGCCATCTTCGTCACCACCGGTGCCGAAGCGGTAGAAAACGCGGTCAAGATTGCCCGCGCCCACACCAGGCGCAGCGGCGTTATTGCCTTCAACGGCGGTTTTCACGGTCGTACCAACATGACCATGGGTCTGACCGGCAAGGTCGCTCCCTACAAGGCGGGCTTCGGTCCTTTCCCGAGTGAAATCTATCACCTGCCTTATCCGAACGAGTATCACGGTGTGACCGCCGAGCAGTCGCTGAAGGCGCTGGACGAGCTGTTCCACTGCGATATCGAGCCGGGCCGTGTGGCCGCGCTGATCATAGAGCCTGTGCAGGGCGAGGGCGGTTTTTATCAGGCCCCGCCGGCCTTCCTGCAGCAGCTGCGTGCCATCTGCGATCAGCATGGCATAGTGCTGATCTGTGACGAAATTCAGACCGGTTTCGCCCGTACCGGCAAGCTGTTTGCCACCGAATACAGCGGCATAGAGCCGGATCTGATGACCATGGCCAAGGGTATTGCCGGTGGCTTCCCGCTGTCTGCGGTGGTGGGCAAGGCCGATATCATGGACGCCGCCAACCCGGGTGGCCTGGGCGGTACCTATGCGGCCTTTCCGCTGGCCTGCGCGGCGGGTCTGGAAGTACTGAACATCATCGAGGAAGAGCAGCTGTGCGACAAGGCGCTGGTTCTGGGTGAGCTGATGAATAAACGCCTGAGCAAGCTGCAGGCGAAGTATCCTCACCATATCGGCCAGGTACGCAACCTGGGCGCCATGGCGGCGATGGAGCTGGTTCACAATGGGGATGTGGAACAGCCCAATGCCGAGCTGACCAAGGCGATTGTGGCCAAGGGTATAGAAAAGGGCGTACTGATGTTGTCTTGTGGGGTACGGGGCAACGTGATCCGCTTCCTGCCGCCCCTGACTTCGCCGCTGGAGGTGGTCGGTGAAGGTCTGGATCTGCTGGAGCAAGTACTGGCAGAATTGATCTGATAGTAGGGTCTGTTGACCTTTCGCGGTGAAATTTTGTTCGAGCTAAACGCGTTTTTATCGCGGCGAGAGGGGTGTAGCCTAGCATTCTAAGCCAAGCCCTCTCAACAAAGAGAAAAACGCGTTTAGCCGAACCCGCAGGGCAGCGTTTGTGGGGGCTTGCTACGGCGTTATCGCTTATTTATGTAGAGTGACTACATGGCATAAGCGCTGCCTTGTATCAAGACCCCACAAACTGCTGCAAAAATCATCTCGAAAGGTCAACAGACCCTAATACATCGTTGTCATCAAATCGTAGTCATCAAGTTGTGGCGGGCCTTGAGTCCGCCTTTTTGTATCTGAAGAGCGGCTTCGGTATAAATCGATATAAAACAGTTGACCTTACCATGGTGGTAAGGTTGATACTGGGCACCATAATAATGCCCAATGAGGAAACCACGATGATCCGTTTTACCCTGCCTGACATGACCTGCGGCCACTGCGTTGGCGTTATCAACCAGATGTTGATAGAGCTAGATCCGGCCTGCGAGCTGGAATTCGACCTGCTGAATCATGTCATCAGTGTGGAAAGCAGCTGCTCTCAGGAACAACTGGCCGAGGCTCTGACCGAGGCCGGCTATCCACCAGCCTCATGACTTAAGGTCAACAGACCCTAGTATTCGACACAGGCGTCGGCTTTCGAGCCGACCCCTGTGCACACCGGTCGGTATTGAACACGGCTCTTTCCCTGGCCATTGGGAGGTCGAGATGAACATAGGCGAAGCCGCAACCAGGGCCGGGGTCTCGGCCAAGATGATCCGCCATTACGAACAGATAAAGCTGCTACAGCCGGCGGGGCGCACTGCCGCCGGTTATCGGCAGTATGACGAGCACAATATCGATCAGCTCAGATTTATTCGTCAGGCACGATTGCTGGGCTTTTCCATTCGCCAGATAGAGGAGCTGCTCAGCCTGTGGCAGGACCCGCAGCGGCCCAGCCGGGCGGTTAAACAGGTGGCGCAACAACACCTGCAGGACGTGGAGCACAAGATGCGTGAGTTGGCCGCAATGCAGGCCATGCTGCAGCGGATGATTGCCGCCTGTCCGGGTGACGAGGGATCGGCTTGCGCCATTCTGGATCGGCTGTCCTCACCAGAATCGGCGGTCTCCGGGGAGCCGGCCAAAAAATAGTATTCGTGTGCTTGACCTTCCCATGATGGGAAGCCTTAAGGTGAACATGAGATATTCATCACGGGGATAACACCATGACGTCATTTACCACTACGGCCGCCGATGCTGGCGGAAAAGCGCCGGGCCTCAGCGTGCAGCTGCCGATCTCGGGCATGACCTGTGCCTCTTGCGTGCGGCGGGTAGAGCAGGCGCTGCTCAAGGCGCCAGGCGTACTCGAGGCGACGGTGAACCTGGCCAGTGAAAAGGCCGAGGTAAGCCTGGCGGCCGATACCCCGGTCAGCGTGCTGAGTGAGGCGATAGCAAAGGCCGGTTACCAGACCCGAACCGAGCAGTTTGAGATCTCGATCATCGGCATGAGCTGCGCCTCCTGTGTGGGGCGGGTGGAAAAGGCGCTGCTCACCTTGCCCGGCGTCTTGTCCGCCAGCGTCAATCTGGCGGCGGAAACCGCACAGATAGAGGCGCTGGCCGGCAATCTGGATGAACAGCAGTTGATGGCCGCGGTAGGCAAGGCCGGCTATGAGGCGGCGCCGCTGTCTGCCGAGCGGGATGACGACAACGCCCGCCGGGAGCGGGA
>JBFGZI010000092.1:0-8205 GCA_041586855.1 Oceanisphaera sp.
CCCTGCATGAAGAAGCTGGCCCGTTGCGACATGTGCGTGATGAAGCCGGAAACCTGTCACTATTTCGAAGGCACCTGCCGCGAGCCCGAGTGGGGAGACAGCCATTGCATGGTGCCGCACATCGTCTACCTGGCGAACACCTCCGGCCTTAAGGTGGGTATTACCCGCCATACCCAGGTGCCGACCCGCTGGATAGATCAGGGCGCCACCCAGGCACTGCCTATTCTGCGTGTGGCCACCCGTCAGCTTTCCGGTCTGGTGGAAGTGGCATTGGCCGAGATGGTGGCGGACAAGACCAACTGGCGCGCCATGCTCAAGGGCGGCGAAGCCGACAGGGATCTGAAGGCCGAAGCCGCACGGCTGCTGCCGGAAATACAAAACAAGATCGGCGATCTGTTGCTGAAATACGGCGAAGACGCGGTGACCGTGCTGGACGAAGCTGTGGTAGAGCTGAACTATCCGGTGCTGGAATACCCGACCAAAATCGCCAGCCACAACTTCGACAAGAACCCGGTGGTATCGGGCACCTTGCTCGGCATCAAGGGCCAGTATCTGATGCTCGACACCGGGGTCATCAACCTGCGCAAGTTTACCGGTTATGAAGTGACCTTTGGCTGACACTCAGAGGCCGATGTCACCGGGGGCGCCATGTCACTCCCGGTATCGGCCAGTCGGTTCTTCACGCATAGCCATGATTGTAGAGTTCGAGCAGGTACTTCCAGAAGATGTCTACCTCGGGCTTGACTGTATGCCTGAACCGATAAAGCAGTATCTTCAGTTCTACGGCATGGAGCGGAGATGGCAGAATCACCAGCTGTTTGTTCTGCAGTTCGTTCTGTATCAGGCTGAGTGGTAGCCAGGCGGCTCCACAACCCTGTATCGCCATGGCTTTCAGGCCTTCGGCCAGGGCGTTCTCGCACACAATCGTATATTGAATGTCGGGCGGTATCTTGCTGAGACAATGCTCTTTTACTAGGCCGCCCAGATAGGAATCATCGGGATAGGTCAGCAGTTTGAAGGGAACTTTATTTTCGAACGAATGCAGCGTAGTACCGTCGGTATTTACCGCCGACACCGGCACCAGCTTGTCGGTACCCACCTGAATACAGATCGTGTCATTACGTGATAGCTCAGTGATATTTTCGCTGGAAGAGAAGCTGAGCAAAAAATCACCCATACCCGCCATGAAGGACTCCATGACATCGTGCAGGTTACCGGTATTCAGTTTGACCAGAGTGGTGCCCACCAAAGGCTCCAGGGTGCGGATCCAGTGGGGAAAAAAGGACACAGCCGGCGAATGCTGGGAAAAAAATACCAGACTCCGACGCGACTCCTGGCCCTGCAGGCGCTTGCGGACTTGGTAAGTGTCGTGGATCATGCGTTTGGCTTCTTCAACGAACGCCAGACCGGTCACGGTGAGGGTGGTCGGATATTTTCCCCGGTCGACCAAAGTAATACCTAGCCAGTTTTCCAGCGAACGGATACGTCGGCTAAAGGCGGGCTGAGTGACGAAGCGAGCTTCGGCCGCCTTGGAAAAACTGCCATGCTCGCTCAATGCTACAAAATCCTTCAACCACTTCAACTCCATTAAAATCAATCCCTTGCATTGTATTCATTCTGGGTATACCGAAAAGTAATCGCTTGCGGAGCCAAGATAGCATTGGTCGGCCAGGGAATCCTATTTCAATATGGCTGTGTTACTAGCTTGTACTTTCAATGTACTTAAAATGAGAAAGGAGTGTTACCCATGCATTTGGCCCGTTATCCGCGTCTTCATTTCGCCCATCTTGATACCCCCCTTGAGCCTATGCCTCAGCTGACCAAGTTGCTGGATGGTCCCACCCTGTGGATCAAGCGCGACGATTGTACCGGCCTGGCCGGTGGTGGCAACAAGACCCGCAAGCTGGAATTCCTGATGGCCGATGCCCTGGAACAAGGTGCCGACACCATTATTACTCAGGGTGCCACCCAGTCCAACCACGCTCGCCAGACCGTAGCCATCGCCACCAAGCTGGGCCTGGACTGCCATATTCTGCTGGAAGATCGCACCGGCTCCGAAGATGCCGATTATGTCTACAACGGCAACGTCATGCTGGACCAGCTGTTCGGTGGCCAGCTGCGCAAGTATCCGGGCGGCACCGACATGAATGCGGCGATGGAAGAACTGGCGACCAAGCTGAAAGCCGAAGGCAAAAAGCCCTATATCATTCCCGGTGGCGGTTCCAATGAAATTGGCGCCCTGGGTTACGTCAACTGTGCGCTGGAATTGCTGGGCCAGGCCAATGATCGCGGCCTGCGCATCGATCATCTGGTACATGCCACCGGATCGGCTGGTACTCAGGCCGGCCTGGTGACAGGTCTGTACGGCAGCAACAGCCAGATCCCGGTACTTGGCATCGGCGTGCGGGTACCCCGCGAGCAGCAGGAAGCCAACGTGTTCCGCCTGGCCGAGCGCACCGCCGAGAAGCTGGGTATTCCCGGCGCCATCAAGCGCGAAGACGTGGTCGCCAACTGTGATTACGTAGGTGAAGGCTACGGAATTCCTGCCGAAAGCACCCTGGAAGCCATAGAGCTGTTTGCTCGTCATGAGGGCATATTGCTGGATCCGGTCTACTCCGGCAAAGGTGCGGCAGGTCTTATCGATTTGATCCGCAAGGGACATTTCAAGAAAGGGGAAAATATCGTGTTTCTGCATACCGGTGGCAGTCAGGCGCTGTTCGGTTATCGTGATGTCTTCAATTTTCCTAAATATTGTTAACATGCAAGCCCGGCTCCTCCAGGAGGGGCCTGGCTGCAGGCCTTACTAATATCCAGAGCTTCCTTTTTTAACAAGTGTCACACCATGGAACATCTTAAGAGAGCGGCTGAAGGAGGCGATGTAGTACAGGAGGATGAGCGCATCCAGATGGTGGTCAAGGAAATGCTGACCCGGATCAAGCTTGAGGGTCAGTCAGTGGTACGCGAATATGCCACGCAGTCTGATGGCTGGCAGAGCATATTGTTTACAAGGTAAAAGGGACGATAAAAGAGTCAGTGTGATGACATTGGCAATGATGCTGAAATTGCTGCTTCCAGGTTTTGGATGTGATGTTGAATGGCATTCTGTTCTTCTTTTTCAGGAAAATCCGCAATGTCATTTTTTGTATCGCTAAGTCTATGAATAAAAAGGAAAAGGAGTTCACCATGAGTACCATAACTGCGCAGGTGAAAATGAAAGATGCCAATTGGTGGAAGAGGCTGCAGATCTGGCAGAAAGTATTAATTGGTCTGGTTTTGGGAGCTGCAACTGGCTTCTTGCTGGGAGAAGACGCGGCCATTTTGCATCCCATCGGAAAGGCCTTTATCGCCGCCATCAAGATGCTGGTTGTTCCCCTGATTTTTATCTCCCTGGTCTGTGGGGTTACCGCCATCAAGGACGTGACCCGCATGGGCCGGATAGGCATAAAAACCTTTGTTGCTTATATAGTGACCACAGGGATCGCCATTCCTATCGGCCTGGCTCTGGCCGTCTGGCTTGAACCCGGTGTGGGCATGGATCTGGGGAGTGCGGCTGCTATTGATGTGAAGTCGGCGCCAAGTATTGTCGATACTCTGCTGAATATTATCCCTACCAATCCCTTTGCCTCCTTTGCCAACGGTGATGTGCTGCAGATCATCCTGTTTGCTATCTTTCTCGGTATCGCCATCAACCTGGTCGGCGAGAAAGCGGATCCAGTGAGAAAAGTGTTCGATGCCTTTGCCGATGTGATGTACAAGCTGACTGATCTGGTGATTGCTTTTGCCCCCTACGGTGTCTTCGCCTTGATTGCCACCACTACGGGTCACTACGGTCTGGAAGTGTTATTGCCCTTGGGTAAAGTCATTATTGGCGTCTATCTTGGCTGTATCATTCATGCGGTTGTAACCCTGGGTGGTGGATTGGCTTTATTGGCGCGTTTGAATCCGATTCAGTTTTTCAAGGGAATCTTCGAAGCCCAGCTCGTCGCCTTCAGTACAACCACTGCTGCCGGTACTCTGCCCGTTACCATGGCCTGTGCGCGAGATAATCTGGGAGTCTCCAAGGATGTTGCCAGCTTCGTTTTGCCCGTAGGTACCACTATTAACCTGGATGGCACCGCACTCTATCAGGCGTTGACCGCCGTATTTATTGCTCAGGCCTACGGTATTGATCTGGGGATGGCGGAATACGGCATGATACTGCTGACCGCCATTCTGGCTTCAATAGGAACTGCATCGGTACCCGGCGGTGGTCTGATTGTCCTTTCTCTGGTGTTGAGTTCGGTCGGGCTACCACTCGAAGGGATTGCCCTGGTTGCCGGTATCGACCGAATTCTGGATATGGCGCGAACCACCATTAACGTCACGGGTGATGCGGCCGTATCCGTGCTTATCGCCCATAGCGAAGGTGAACTGGACAAGGAAATCTACTACAAGAAAGCCGGATGATATTCATATTCGGTATATAGAATGGGAGCACCGACGTGCTCCCATTCTTAAGAGCCTGTTCAGGATCTTCTGAGTAGCAGGGGAATGAATGCTAAATGGATGAATTTCAAGCGAGTATTGAATTTCCGCTCGCAGTTCTTCCACCATCGACGCCGTGGTATCGGTCGGTGTGCCTGTCAGGAATAACCGGGATGGTATAGACCTCGCGCAGCTACTTCCAGAGCGTATCTACCTCGAGTTTGACCGAATGCCAGTATCGATAAGCCTGAATTTATCCCGTAATGTGCAAATCACCGATGAGCTTGCCGGTCAGCGGCAATAATTGGCTGGACGCTTTAACATCTGACAACAAAAAGCCGGTCTTGACGACCGGCTTTTTACTGGGGTTACCGAGAGTGGTGGGCTTAGACTTTTTCTGCCTGCAGCTCGATATCCTTGCCTTTGGTTTTGGTGATGACCAGGGCGGTAATTGCCAGGGTCAGCACAATGCCGGCCACGGTAGAGAGGGTCATCGGCAAGCCGGCGCCCAGGGTGGCGGAGTTGAGCAGAAAGCTGATCACCACTGTGGTCATGAACATCGCCGGTATGGTCGCAATCCAGTGCAGCTTGTTGTGACGCAGCAGATAGGCGGCAGCGGTCCAGAGCATCATCACGGCGGTCGCCTGGTTGGCCACACCGAAGTAGCGCCAGATCACGCCGAAGTCGACCTGAGTCAGAACGGCGCCGATGATGAACAGCGGAATGGCCAGCAGCAGGCGCTTGGGCAGCTGGGTCTGTGGCATATTGAAATACTCGGCCAGGATCAGACGGGCTGAACGGAAGGCGGTATCACCGGACGTAATGGGCAGCACTATCACTCCCAGTACCGCCATGAAGCCACCTACTGCGCCGAGCAGACCGGTAGAGGCGTCGTACACCACGTTGGCCGGGTTACCGGCCATGCCGGCATTCAGACCTTCAACGCCACCGAAGAAAGACAGGGCGATGGCACACCAGATCAGGGCTATGATGCCTTCGCCGATCATGGCGCCGTAGAACACGAAGCGGCCATTGCTTTCATTCTCTACACAGCGGGCCATCAAGGGTGACTGGGTGGCATGAAAACCGGATACGGCACCACAGGCGATGGTGATGAACAGCGCCGGCCACAGCGGCATGTCGTTGGGGTTCAGGTTCTGGAAGAAGTCACCCACCTCAAAGCCCGGCAGCATGCTGTGCTCGCTGGAGACCGCCAGCGCCAGGGTCAGGCCGACCGACATGAAGATCAGCAGGGCACCGAAGAAGGGATAGAGACGACCGATGATCTTGTCGACCGGCACTATGGTGGCCAGCAGGTAGTAGACGAAGATCACCCCGACAAATACCGAGAGACTGACACCGGTCAGCTTGGCCAGCAGGCCGGCAGGAGCAGAGATGAACACCACGCCCACCAGCAGCAGCAGCACGATGGCGAAGACGTTCATGAAGTTTTTTGCGCCCCGGCCCAGGTATTTACCGGCCAGGTTGGGGACCGACTGGCCGCCGTTGCGTATCGACAGCATGCCGGAAAAGTAATCGTGCACGGCACCGGCAAAGATACAGCCCAGCACAATCCACAACATGGCGGCCGGACCATAAAGAGCGCCGAGAATGGGGCCGAAGATGGGGCCGACACCGGCGATATTGAGCAACTGTATCAGATAGACTTTTCCCTTGGACATGGGCACAAAGTCCACCCCGTCCCCCTGGGTAAATGCCGGCGTCTGACGTTCTTTTTTAATACCGAACACCTTTTCAACGAAGGTCCCGTAGATAACGTATCCGCCGAGCAGCAGGCCGACACAGAGTAGAAACCAGGTCATATCATCATCTCCCTTGTTAGATGGCCGTCAGTGTAAGGGGGTGATGCGTCGGGTATAGCGGGAAATGAGTCAGCGGTCGAAAACGCAGGGTCAGCGGTTGATGGCGGGAGTGAACGATCGCTCACTCCCCTGGTTGCCAGCTTCAGTGGAAACCGAATATCTGTTTCAGAGGTTTTAGATAGCGGCGAGAGACCGGCACCCTGGCGCCGGAGTGGGTAATGACCTCACCTCCGGCATCCAGCACCTCGATTTCGGCAATGGCGTCGGGGGCCACCAGATACTGCCGATGGCAGCGGATCAGCGAGGTTTTTTCTTCCATGACTTTCAGCGTCATGTGCGTGTGCACCTGCTCTTTGGCGGTGGCGACATGCACCCCACCGAGATCGCTGAATACATATTCTACTTGCTGCATAGGCACCACTTTAAGGCGCTGGCCACTGTAGCAGGGCAGGTGTTCCAACTGGCTCGGTGCCAGTTCGCCGACCGCCTGTGGGTGTAAGTCGCGGCGTACTTTTTCCAGCGTGCGCTGCAGTCGCTGTTCATCTACGGGTTTGAGCAGATAGTCAAAGGCATGCCGGTCGAAGGCCTGCACGGCAAACTGATCGTAGGCGGTGACGAACACGACCCGGGGCATGGTGTCCGGATCCAGCATGGCGATCAGCTCCATGCCGGTAATTCTGGGCATTTGAATATCCAGAAAAATCAGCTGGGGTTTGAGTTGGCTGATGGCCTGCATGGCTTCAATGGCGTTACTGCACTGGCCGACAATTTCAATGTCATCGGCCTCGGCAAGCTGGGCCGCCAGTTCATCCCGGGCAAAAGGCTCATCGTCGATAATCAGGCAGGTGATCATGGTGGTGTTTCCGTAATGGGTAAACGAATTTCGACCCGGGTATATTCACCGGGCTGACAGATAACATTCAGGCCGTAGTCTGGTCCAAACAGGTTCTGAATACGCTTGTGCACCAGATTCATCCCCAGACCATCCGAGTCTTTTCTGGGCTGATAAAGCCCCGCATTATCGATTACTTCGAGTAGCAGAATACCCTCGTTCACGCTGGCAGTGACGTGAATCCGTCCGGTTTCCAGCAGGTGCGAAGTACCGTGTTTGACGGCATTTTCGATGATGGGCTGCAGCGTGAACGCCGGTACCCGAATGCCCAACAGTGATTCGGGAAGCTGAATATCAACCTGCAGCTTATCGATGAAGCGGGCCTTCTCTATGGTCAGGTAGGCATGAATATGCTCCAGCTCATCCCCCAGGGTCACCAGGCCGGTAGTGCGCTTGAGGTTGATGCGCAAAAACTGGCTCAGCTGCTGCAGTAACTGTCGTGCCTTGTTGGGATCCTGTCGGGTGATGGCGCCTATGGTGCCGAGCGCGTTGAACAAAAAATGCGGGTTGACCTGGGCCTGCAACAGCTTGAGCTCGGCCTGGGTCAGCAGGCTCTGCTGTTGCATAAAGCGGCCGAAGAGGATCTGGTTGGACAGCAGTCGGGCGATGCCTTCACCCAGGGTGCGGTTGATATTGAGGAACAGCTTGTTCTTCGGCTCGTACAACTTGATGGTGCCGATGACTTCATTGTCGCTTCTGAGCGGGATCACCAGGCTGGATCCCAGGGTGCAATGGGGCGACATGGAGCAGGCATAGGGGGTTTCCACCCCGTCGGCAAACATCACCTTGTTGTGGTTGATGGCGTCCAGGGTCATCTGCGAGGAAATCGGGGCACCGGGCAGGTGATGATCGGCGCCGATACCGATAAAGGCCAGCAGCTTGTCCCTGTCGGTGATGGCCACGGCCCCGACTTTGGTTTCCTCTATCAGGATGCGGGCCACCTGGGCGCTGGTTTCTTCGTTAAAGCCCTTGCTGAGCAGGCCCACGCTGCGTTCGGCGATTTTCAGCGCCTTGGTGGAAAAGGCG
>JBFGZI010000093.1:0-8122 GCA_041586855.1 Oceanisphaera sp.
ATGATAGTCGCCGTAGAAGTCGTGGAAGGCGGCGTGGGGCAGCCAGGCCTCGTCGAAGTGCAGGGTTTCTATTTCACCATCGAGCAGGTGCTTTATTTCTTCCACGTTATAGAGAATGCCGTCGTAGGTGGACTGGGTAATGGTCAGCACCCGTGGCTTGAGGCTCGGGTTTTTGGCCAGCAGTTCGCGGCAGAAGGGGTTGGCTTCCATCTTTTCGCGGATGCGGGCCGGCTCGAACTCGCTGCGCGGTATGGGGCCGATAATGCCGTAGTGGTTGCGGGTCGGCATCAGGAACACCGGCACGGCGCCGGTCATCATGATGGCGTGCAGTATCGACTTGTGACAGTTACGGTCGACCACGACTATGTCGCCGGGCGCTACTGTGGAGTGCCAGACTATCTTGTTGGAGGTGGAGGTGCCGTTGGTGACGAAAAACAGGTGATCGGCGTTGAATATGCGGGCGGCATTGCGCTCGCTGGCCGCTACCGGGCCCGTGTGATCGAGCAGCTGGCCCAGTTCGTCCACCGAGTTGCACACATCGGCCCGCAGCATGTTTTCGCCGAAAAACTGGTGAAACATCTGGCCAACCGGGGATTTCAGAAAGGCGACGCCACCGGAGTGGCCGGGGCAATGCCAGGAGTAGGAGCCGTCCTGAGCATAGTGGGTCAGGGCGCGGAAGAAGGGCGGTGCCAGGGTATCCAGGTAGCCCTTGGCCTCGCGGATGATATGCCGGGCCACGAAGTCGGGGGTATCTTCGTGCATGTGAATGAAGCCATGCAACTCGCGCAGTATGGCATTGGGAATATGACGGGCGGTGCGGGTCTCGCCGTAAAGATAAATGGGGATATCCGGGTTGCGATGGCGGATTTGCTCCACGAAGCGGCGCAACTGCTCCAGCACCGAATGGGCTTCTTCATGGCTGCCGGCCAGCTCTTCGTCATCGATGGACAGCACGAAGCCGGCGGCCCGGCTCTGCTGCTGGGCGAACGAGGTCAGATCACCATAACTGGTGTAACCTACCACATCCATACCGGCCTTCTCGATGGCGGCGGCCAGTTCACGAATGCCCGAGCCGCTGGTGTTCTCGGAGCGAAAATCTTCATCAATAATGATGATGGGGAAATAAAAGCGCATCGGGTTTCCTTGAGTTACCGGTAAAGATGCTCGATAGCCGAGCCCGTCCAGAGCCTATTCTACTGCTTAGTGTCGAGGCTGACAAAAAATGGTTATGCACAACAGGTGATTAAAAATGAAGAAAAAGTGGCATGCGTCGGCCAACTGGAAATTCCGGTTTACTGCAGGCACTATTTGCAGCCACCCTTCGCTGATGATGACGAGCTTCGATGAATTTGATGGTTAACGCTGCTGGCTGGCTACTGGTCGCGGTTGTGCTGACCGGCTGTGCCGCCTCGCCACCCCGCAACCCGGAAAATATCTGCGCCATTTTCGAACAGCATGGCAGTTGGCACAAGGCAGCCAGCAAAACGCGGGAAAAATGGGGCGCACCTGTACATGTCACCATGGCGATGATGTATCAGGAAAGCAGTTTCAAGCACGATGCCCAGCCGCCGATGCGTTACTTTCTGTTCATCCCCTACGGCCGCGCCTCTGATGCCTATGGCTATGCCCAGGCCAAGAAAGCCACCTGGGGTGATTATCAGCGTGAAAGCGGCAACGGCTGGTCGAGCCGGGACGACTTCGACGATGCCATCGACTTCATGGGCTGGTACATGAGCAAGACCAGCAAGGTCAACGGCGTGTCGAAGTGGGATGCCTATGGTCAGTACCTGAACTATCACGAGGGCTGGACTGGCTACCGTCGCGGCAGTCACTATCGCAAAGGCTGGTTGCTGAAAACATCACGCAAGGTCGAGGCCCGCGCCAAACGCTACGCGGGCCAGTACTGGCAGTGTAAGGATCAGTTAAACCGCGGCTGGTTTGGCTGAGGCTGCCTGAGCCAGGTAGCGGGCCATTTCCGGCTCCGGCACCATGCCACCACCGGTGGCCCACACCAGGTGATGGGCCCGGGCCATTCGCGCCGGGGTCAGGCCCAGTCGCTGACGGTAACCCTCCGTTTCGCTAGATACCCGAACCGGTCCCGGCATGCCGGCCAAGGCCGAGGGCTCCAGACGAATATTTTCCTGCTCGTTCAGTAACCCCAGCAGGCTCAGCATCTCTTCATCGCTCAGGGTATAGAAACCGTCGAGCATGGGCGCCATGGTGCGACCCACGAAGCCGGAAGCGCGCCCCACGGCCAGGCCGTCGGCGGCGGTACGGTTGTCGATGCCGAGATCCTGCACCGAAATATGGTCGTGCAGTCCGGTATAGACCCCCAGCAGCATGCAGGGCGAGTGGGTCGGCTCGGCAAAGATGCAGTGTACCGCATCGCCAAAGGCCAGCTTGAGGCCAAAGGCCACGCCGCCGGGGCCGCCACCCACACCACAGGGCAGGTAGACGAACAGCGGGTGCTCCTTGTCGACCTTGATATGTTGTTGTTCCAGTTGCGCCTTGAGCCGCTCGCCGGCCACGGCGTAACCGAGAAACAGCTGTACCGAGTTTTCATCGTCTACAAAGTGACAGTTGGGATCCTGCTCGGCTTCCGCTCGACCCTGAGCCACCGCCACCGAGTAGTCACTCTCGTATTCCACCACGTTCACCCCGTGGCTGCGTAGCATGTCTTTCTTCCACTGGCGGGCATCGGCCGACATATGCACACTGGCCTTGAAGCCCAGTTTGGCGCTGATGATGCCGATAGAGAGCCCCAGGTTGCCGGTGGAGCCGACGGCGACACTGTACTGGCCGAAGAACTCGCGAAACTCCTCGCTGTGCAGCCGGGCGTAATCGTCGTCCAGATGCAGCAGCCCGGCTTTCAGTGCCAGCTTTTCCGCGTGTTGCAGCACCTCGTAGATGCCTCCACGAGCCTTGATGGAGCCGGAAATGGGCAGCTGGCTGTCCAGTTTCAGCAACAAACTGCCATCGATGGGCTGGTCATAGCGTTTCGCCAGCGCCTGTTGCATGACCGGGATGGCCTGTACCGGCGATTCCAGCAGGCCAGCGCTGCTGGCTGTTTCGGGAAAGGCGGCGCAGAAGTAGCGGGCAAATCGGGTCAGTCGCTGGCTGGCATCGGCCACATCACTGGCAGTCAGTCCCACGGCGGGTAATGCCTGTTCGACCGGTTTTCGTTCCGGATTGAACCAGCTGGTCGGCTGCAGTGCCATCAGGGTGTCGATAAGAGGGTAGGTCTGGCAGAGATCGGCGATAGCCTCTCTGGAATAGCTGGGATGTGAGTGCATGGTATAGAGTCCTGAAAGTGGGCTCGGGACAGTATATCAGCCGGGAAGGAGATGGCAGTAGTGATGCCATCCTCCCCGGTGATAAAAATTACTGTTTGGCGAAGTAAGCCTTGGTCAGGCGGAACACCACTGGACTCAGCAGGGCCAGTGCAATCAGGTTGGGAATGGCCATCATGGCGTTCATGGTATCGGCCATCAACCAGATAAACTCCAGCGACTGGGTGGCGCCGATGGGCAGGGCCAGCACCCAGGCGATGCGGAAGGGTACTATCGCCTTGACGCCAAACAGAAACTGCACGCATTTCTCGCCATAGAAACTCCAGCCGAGGATGGTGGTAAAGGCGAAGACGGCCAGTGCCACTGCCACTATGTATTCTCCGCCGGGAATGGCGAGCGAGAAGGCCAGGGTGGTAAGAGAAGCCCCGGCTTCACCGCTGGTCCAACTGCCGGTGACTATGATGGCCAGGCCGGTAATGGAGCAGACGATGATGGTATCGATAAAGGTACCCAGCATGGCGATAAGGCCCTGGCGCACCGGGCTGTCGGTCTTGGCGGCAGCATGAGCGATGGGCGCACTACCCAGACCGGCCTCGTTGGAGAATACACCGCGCGCCACCCCGAAACGAATGGCCATCCATACCGCGGCGCCGGCAAAGCCACCCTGGGCGGCGACGGGGCTGAAGGCATGTTCGATAATCAGACCGAAGGCGGCGGGAATGGCGCTCAGGTTCATGGCCAGTACCACCATGCCGGCACTGAAGTAGGCCACCGTCATCAGCGGCACCAGCTTGCCAGCCACCTCGGAGATCCAGCGAATACCGCCGATCAGCACGGCACCGACCAGCACCATCAGCACTATGCCGGTGGTGACATGGGAAATGCCAAAGGAGGAGTCGAGGGCATCCGCTACCGAGTTGGCCTGCACCGTATTACCGATACCGAAACCGGCGATGCCGCCGAAGACGGCGAAGGCGACGCCGAGCCAGGCCCACTTGGCACCGAGGCCGTTCTTGATGTAGTACATGGGGCCGCCGACGTGGTTGCCGAGCTTGTCGGTTTCCCGATACTTGACCGCACACACCGCCTCGGCATATTTTGTGGCCATGCCCACCAGGGCCGTCATCCACATCCAGAACAGGGCGCCGGGACCACCGAAGAAGATGGCGGTGGCTACCCCGGCGATGTTACCCGTCCCTATGGTGGCGGACAGTGCCGTCATCAGGGCATTGAAAGGCGAGATTTCACCACTGCCGGCCTCGACTTTGGAAAACAGCAGCCTGAAGCCGGTACCCAGTTTGCGGATGGGCATCAGGCCGAGCCCGAGCTGAAGGTAGAGACCAAGCCCCAGAATACCCACCAGCATGGGCACACCCCAGACGACGCCGTTGATTTTAGTTAGTAATTCAGTAAGCAATTCCATCTGCGCGGCTCCTCGCATGAATAATATTGAATCAACAGGATTTTCCTGTACTAGCCTAGCGCTCTTTTCGAGAAATGAATAATGATTTTATGTTTCGGATGGAACCGCAAAAAAATGACGTAGCAGAAGGCGACATTGCTGGATGACGGCTTTCTGCCCGGACAGGCCTTGTTGCCGTGCCATTTCGGCAGGAATTGCACCGGGTGTCAGTAGCGCCTGCAGCAGTTGTTGCTGGCGCCGGGACAGGGGAACCAATGGCGTATTTTCCTGTACAAAGCGGACCAGGGCCGGTCGATCGCATAACAGATCCCGGTGGCAGAAGGCGAAGTCATGGGCGATGGCTCTATCCCGCGCCGCAGTCGAGGCGGGTGCTAGCAGTTTCAGGTGCCGCCACCAGTCAACCGGCAGTTCCCGTAACAATCCCCGACGGTAAAAGGTCAGGTTGGCGCTGAACTGGCCCTGCCACAGCGGCAGAGCCTGTCGGGCGGTATCGGAACAGGGCCACAGCATCATGGCCGCATGAAGGCCGCTGACGCCATCGGTGCCCAGGCCAATACGCACGGCACCGAAGCCGTTGTTTTGCCAGAAATCCAGCAACTCGGGGCTGGCGCCGAAGCTGGTGCCGAGAAAATCGCATTCGTCCGGTTGTAGCAGTTGTTGTGATTCCAGCTGCAACCAGCTCAGCAACTGTGAGCCGATACCCTGCTGCTGACAACGGGGATGTACCACTATGCGCATCACCCGCTGATAACGGAACTGGCAGGCTTCCCGGATGCCGCCATGAAACGCCAGCGACTGGGGTAACAGATGACCGCGAGGGCGGCGCTGGCCGCGCCAGATGGCCTGACCAAGCGCAGGCGGCAATGTGCCCTCCCGGGTCAGCAGGGCGGCAGCCACCGGAATACCCGCACGAAAGGCCACCGCCAGGCTTAGCTCGGGAGCATCCAGCAGCTGGCGCAGATCGCTGGGGCGGGTCTGATAGTGAGCCAGGGTCAGCAGACCGAACAGCTGTTGCAACAGACGGTCATCGTCCAGCAGTTGCTGGCGGCTGACCCAGCACAGGCTCAATTCGCCCTCTCGTGGTGGCGTGACCGGGTCCGCATCGAGGGCCAGCAGCCGGAATACCAGTGGCTCCAGCGGATCCTGCGGGCTCCAACGTGCCGGCATATCCAGATGCACCTTCTGCCAGCCGGGTGCTAGTGCCGTCAGCGCCGGCTGAAATTTAAGCTGAAAACCCAGCCCTGTTCCTTCGTAGCCGTGCTCTGTGCTGGCGAAAATACAGCAATAGCGTCGGGCCAGGATCAGCAGCATGGGTACCGGAATGGCGGCGGCTTCGTCTACCAGCAGTATGTCTGCGTCCGGCCGTTGGGCCAGCAGGGCGTCCGGGGCAATAAAGTCCAGCGGCCCATCACAGTGCGCCAGTGCCTGGGCGGCGGCCCCCGGGCTGGGGGCGGTCAGCAATACCCGATAACCGGCGGCGAGCAATCGCTCGGCCGCCAGCCCCAGCAGACTGGACTTGCCCCGGCCCCGGTCGGCAGTCAGCACCAGGGGCTGTCGGCGGCGGGCCGCTTGCAGCATCATCGCCAGCGCATGACGTTGCTGCGGGTTAAGGCAGCCTCGGCGGTCGCGCTCACGCCGCCAGGGAGCGGGGGACAACTCGGGCAGGGTGGGGAAGGGGGCGTCTTGCTGCCAGATCAGAACCGAGGCGTCTTGTTGTAGCAGGGTGGCAAAACGATGCAGAAAAGGACTGTGGAGCCCGGCGGTCTGTTCCGGCAGGGCCACATAACGCACCAGATCCGGATCTGGGTAAGACGGCCACTCGGACAGGGGCGGGCACAGCAGCAGCACTATACCTCCGGCCATGACGGCACCGATGGCGGCGCCGAAGGCATCCGGATGCAGGCCGCTATAGGCGTTGAACACCAGGCTGTCGTATTCCCGGCCTAGTGCTCCCTGAAACTTGCCGATGGCACAGGACTCCTGGTCTGCCGGGGCCTGCCCCAGCCATAGAGACCTGGCTTCACAGTGACTGCCAACGAGCCTGCGGGCCTGGTTCATGGCCCAGGCTTCGCTACCGCTCAACACCAGCAGGCGGCGTTCGCCATTGTGGCGCAGCTGCCGGCGCCAGTGCGACCATTCAGTCAAAAATACGTTCACCATTTTCGTCGATTACTCGTTTGGCTTTGGCAACCATCAGCTCGGCGGCCTGCTCGGCCGACGGCAGCAGATCCGAGCGGATCAGCCGATACTCCTGCAACTCCCCGTCTTTGAGCCGGGTGATGCGACCGTGCAGCCGGTACTGGCCGCCCTCGGCCATGGGCTCGGGGTAGATGTTGAAGCCCTGATAAAACTCGGGCTCAAAACGGGAAGCGGGAGCAGAGGCACCTTGTTGGCACCATTTTTTTAGCCAGTTGAACATAGTGGGTTTTCCTGTAATACCAGTTTGAATAAACATCTTATCGTTTCTTAAACCCGAGGCTCAGAGGCAACACAGCCGGGGGAGCTGGCCCTTTATCCGACCTTTGCAGGGCAACCAAACAGGTCGGTTGTTTAATCTGTCTGGTATAACGGTGAATAACGTTGCCAATAAAAAAGGCGCCGCTGTGGCGCCTTGCAACAGCAGACCGGGTTACTTCCTGACGCGCATTATCACGTCTTCGGCCAGGGCTACGGCGCCGCTCTGCTTGATGACTTCCTTGACCTCATCCATGTTGGAAATGACTACCGGGGTCAGGGTGGACCTGGCCTTGGTTTCCAGCAGCGCCAGATCGAATTCGATGATGGTGTCGCCTTTTTTTACCTGCTGGCCTTCCCGGGCGATGCGGGTAAAGCCTTCGCCCTTGAGCTCCACGGTGTCGATGCCGAAGTGGACGAAGAGTTCCAGGCCAGAATCGGATTCGATAGAGAAGGCATGATTGGTTTCGAATATCTTGCCGATGGTGCCGTCGCAGGGGGCGACCATCTTGTTGCCACTGGGTTTGATCGCGATGCCGTCACCCACTATTTTTTCGGCGAACACCACATCCGGTACTTCTTCGATAGCGACCAGTTCACCGGAAAGGGGGGCGAAGATGTCGATGCAGTTGGCCTCACCGGCATCGTCAGACACCATTCTTTTCAGTTTCTCGAACAGACCCATAATATCAGCTCCTGGCATTATTTTATGATGATGATAACAGACGGACTTTCTCATGATAAAGGGAGTAAATCGATCCTGAAATATTAGGGTCTGTTGACCTTTCGCGGTGAAATTTTGTTCGAGTTAAATGCGTTTTTATCGCGGCGAGAGGGGTGTAGCCTAGTTATTCTAAGCAAAGCCCTCTCAACAAAGAGAAAAACGCGTTTAGCCGAACCCGCAGGGCAGCGCTTGTGGGGGCTTGCTACTGCGTTATCGCTTATTTATGTAGAG
>JBFGZI010000094.1:0-8097 GCA_041586855.1 Oceanisphaera sp.
ACCCGGCGGCGTTCACCCCCGGACAGCTTGTCGATGGTGGCTTCCCAGGGCGGCAGGCGCAGGGCGTCGGCCGCGCGTTCCAGCTGGTTGTCCAGGTTGTGGCCGTCGTGGGCCTGGATGATGGCTTCCAGCTGGCCCTGACGCTTGGCCAGCTTATCGAAGTCGGCATCCGGGTCCGCATAGGCGGTGTAGACCTCGTCCAGCTCTTTCAGGGCGCCGGCCACTTCGGCCACGGCTTCTTCAATGGCTTCGCGTACGGTCTGCTCCGGCTTCAGCTTGGGCTCCTGAGGCAGGTAGCCGATGTTGATGCCGGGCTGGGGGCGGGCTTCGCCCTCGATTTCGGTATCCAGGCCGGCCATGATGCGCAGCAGGGTGGATTTACCGGCGCCGTTCAGACCCAGTACGCCGATCTTGGCGCCGGGGAAAAACGACAGTGAGATATTCTTCAGAATATGACGCTTGGGCGGAACTACCTTGCCCACGCGATTCATGCTGTAAACAAATTGGGCCATTTCACTTTATCCTGATAATTCAGAAGATTAACGGGTTACCTGACGGGCCTGAATGGGGGCATGCCCCACGCCGGCAGCCAACCGGACAGCGATGGCGTATATGGTACTTGGCTGAGCGCGGAAAGCCAGTGTCTGAAGGCGGAGAAAACGGGAATTTCACGGAGCGAGGGAGCCGGAGGGCGAAGCAAAACGAAGGGAGATCAGATAAGGTCGCGTCCCTGCGGCCGGTTTATTCGTCGTCTCTTTTACTGCTCCAGCGGGTGAGGCTGGCCGAGATAATGGTATTGCCGAAAAACCCCCAGTCCATCCAGGACGGCTTGTCGACATGCTTGTCGATACTGGCGGCGCTTGCCAGCAGCGGCAGCCAGAGGGCGGCGAGCAGCGAGCAGGTCACTACGCCTTTTCTTACTTTTATTTTTTGTTTTTGTTGTTTCATCAGGGCACTCCCGAATTAAGGGAGCTCAGTTATAACACGGAGTCTGCGGGCCCAGAAATTAAATAAACGGGGCCGGGAAAGGGCCGTGATGACTGTTAACAGCACAGCCTGCTGATGGCGAGCCGTAGCAAGGACGGTAGCCGGTGAATGGCTATTGCCCATCCTCCATCAGGATTTGGGTGGCCTGGATCTGGTGTTCCTGCAGGAAGGCCAGCAGCTTCAGCATCTTGTCGACGGTGACGTCTTTGTCGGAGGCCAGCACCAGCTCGGCGTCTTTCAGAACGTCAACCTGACTCTGCAACACCGGTTTGAATTGTCCCCAGTCTTCATATTTTTCCCCCTGTAGCGCCCAGGCGGGCGTGCCGGCCAGCAGGTTGATGGTGACCGCCTTGTTGTCTTGCATGCTGCTAAGGGCCTCGCTGTCGGTCCTGGGTAGGTCCACCTCCAGCGATTGCAGCGGAATGTTGGCGGTGAGCATCAGAAACACCAGCACGATGAATATAATGTCGAGCAGCGGCGTGATATCCGGCGTCAGGGAGCGCCAGGCGGAGTGGGCGGCTTGGGGGCGGCCTATCATGAACTGCGGCCTCCCAGTCGCACGCCTTCCAGGTGCAGGTTGCACTGGTTCAGCTCGTCGGTCAGCTTGTCGAGCAGACGATCGGCCCAGAGCCCGAACAGTTGGGCGCCGGCAATGGCGGGCAGGGCAATCAGCAGTCCGGCGGCGGTGGTGCTCATGGCCAGGCCCAGGCCGTCGGCCAGCAGCGCCGGCGTCACCGGATCGCTGCTTTCGCCGATGCTCCTGAACATCTCTATCAGCCCCAGTACGGTGCCGAGCAGACCCAGCAAGGGGCTGATTACCCCCACCAGGGTAAGCACCCGCAGGCCGGCATGCAGTTTGCGTCTTTGCTGCTGTAGCCAGACCGAGGCCAGATCTTCCCGGGTGGCCTTGTCACAGTCACGGTGCAACACCAGCAGGCTGCAACCTCGCAGGATCAGCGACCTGGGAGCGGTGACTTCTGTCTCTGGATAGGTGCTGCCATGCAGCCGCAGCCGACGTTTTTCCTGCTCGCCGCGCAGGCTGGTCCACAACAGGGACAGGCTTCGTTCCAGCCAGAGCGTCAGGGTGATGAACGAACAGAGGAGCAGCGGCCAGCTCATCAGGCCCAGTTGTTGATGCAGTTGATTCAGAAACGACATGAGTTAGTCCAGTTTGAAACGAATGGGAATATGAACACGGTGGGCCAGGGCCCGACCGTTTTCTACATAGGCAGAAAATCGCCATTTGGCGATGGCTTTCAGAGCTGTTTTGTCGAGCGCGCCGACACCGGAGGAACGGGCCAGTATCCGTTTGATCTGTTTGCCGTTTTCATCCAGCCACACCTCGACCAGCACAGTGCCTTCCTGCCCCCGGCGGCGAGCCTGGGACGGATAGGGAATGGGCGCCGGCCGGGTTTTGAAGCTGGGCGTTTCGATACGCCTGGGCGCGCTGTCTTTGGCGGTAACCGGTTGCGGTGCTGGCTCCACCCTGGCCGGTGTCTGTGATGTCGGAACCGGAGTGGGCGCTGGTGGCGGTTCGGGCCGGGGCTCGGGTTTGGACACAGGTTTTGGTTCCGACTTTGGTTGCGGCTCGGGAACAGGTTTGGGCTTCGGCTTTGGCACAGACTCCGGTATCGGTTTTGGTACCGGCTTGGGTGTCGGCTTTGGCTCGGGTTTCGGCGCAGGTTCAGGCTCGGGGGGCGGCTCGACCACAGGCTCCTGTTTCGTCACCGTCGGCAACATCTGCACGCTGATCGGGCCCGGGTGGGTGTCCGGAGCCAGTGAAATGACCTGTTCTTCGCGTTCCATGGCCTGAGCCAGCAATCCATGCAGAAAAAGCGAGGCCAGTGCGAACAGGGCGTAGCGGCGAAAACTCAAGATAAATCCCCGGGTGGTAAAGAGGGTGATGACATTCTGGAGCCATAGAATACGTATTTTCAATACGATGTCTATTACTAATGATAATGAATCGCATTTGATTGGTTTGTGATTAATGTGGAGCTGCCGTGGGATGGGTGTGCGATAGATGTGCGGTTAGCCTGCAACCGGGACGGCTCTGTGTCTTAGGGTCTGTTGACCTTTCGCGGTGAAATTTTGTTCGAGTTAAACGCGTTTTTATCGCGGCGAGAGGGTTGTAGCCTAGTCATTCTAAGCAAAGCCTTCTCAACAAAGAGAAAAACGCGTTTAGCCGAACCCGCAGGGCAGCGCTTGTGGGGTCTTGCTACTGCGTTATCGCTTATTTATGTAGAGTGACTACATGGCATAAGCGCTGCCTTGTATCAAGACCCCACAAACTGCTGCAAAAATCATCTCGAAAGGTCAACAGACCCTATTCACCATACTGATTGAGCAAAAAGGTGCAAGAAATAAAGGGTAATAAGGCATCACAATGGTTCAGCCGCCGAGCGACAGAAAGGCGAGGATAAAGACGGGGGCGGCCAGACTCAGGATAAAGCCGGAGACGATGGCGACCGGCACTATGGCTACACCGCCGGAACGCTGCAAAACCGGCAGGGTAAAGTCCATGGCGGTAGCGCCGCCATAGCCAATGGCGCAGGACGGATGGCGGCGCATCAGGGCCGGAATCATCATGATGGCGACCAGTTCCCGGGCAAGATCGTTGAGGAAGGCGGCGCTGCCCATGACTGGCCCCAGCTGATCGCTGATCAGGATGCCCGACAGGGAATACCAGCCATAGCCGGACGAAAAAGCCAGGCCGTGGCTCAACGGCATGTTCAGCAGCCAGGCACCGGCCAGGCCGCCGCCCCAGGAAGTGATCATAACGACCAGGGCTATGGTCAGGCCCCAGGGGTTGAGCAATATCTGCCGGAGCTTCATACCGGAATTGCGCAGTTGTATGCCGATCAGCAGCAACAGCAGCATCAGCGCCCACTCGCTCAGGGTATCGACCGCAAACCAGTCGGGGTCAAGAAACTGCCCCAGCAGCACCCCCGCCAGTATCACCAGACACAACCAGATCGAGTCCAGCAGCAGCGTCCACTTGCTGATGGCGGGCGCGCCCCGTTCGCCGCTGACCCGGCCCCGGCGTACATCCAGCAGCCAGAGCCCGGCCAGGTTGGTCAGGGTAATGCAGGCGAGAAAGGTCAGGCAGACGGTAAAAATGGTACCCAGATGAGCGCTCAGGTTGTCGACGAAGGCCAGGCTGATCCCCATCAGAAACAGGATCAGGTAGACCATGCGGGCCACCGACACATTGATAACATGCAGGATCGACTGGGAACGGCAGGGGATGCAATAGCCCAGCGCCAGGGGCAACAACACGATAAGCAAGCCGGAGTACATAGGGTTTATCTTCCAATTTGTTGGTGCAGTGGTTTTTTTAACCGCCATATTCCATTAGCGACAGGATACGTGAGCCGAAATGGAAAAAAAAGCCGAAACATGTGCGGTGTTATATTTGGGGAAGGGCCGGGATCCCTATCGGTATGATCGGTTGAGCCAGAGAAAGCCAAAGCAGTGGAAAAGATCAGGATTGATAATTTATTCGATATTTCTGCATAATATTATACTGTTGATGGGGTTTTAACTTGTATAAAAAACCAACCAGTAGGGTTTTGGGAAGGGGATTCTGTTGTTATTGGCGCAAACAGATGGTAGTTTTTCTTACAACAGTTAACAAGCTGTTAACCATGAATGCAACTATGCCGTCTTGTCGGCATCGGGAACAAGGGTCTAACAGATGAGTAAAGCTGCCCTGGAAGTATTGGGATTGCACAAACACTACGGCTCCCTGGAAGTGCTGAAAGGCATCGATTTAAAGGCTGCCAACGGCGACGTTATCTCCATTATCGGTTCTTCCGGATCCGGTAAGTCCACTTTTTTACGCTGTATCAATCTGCTGGAAACCCCATCGGCCGGTGAAGTACGGCTGCATGGCGAACTGATCGAGATGCGCACCAACAAGGCCGGAGAGCGTGAGCCGGTCAGCATGCGTCAGGTAGAGCGGATCCGCTCCCGGCTGGCCATGGTGTTCCAGAGTTTCAACTTATGGTCCCATATGACTATATTGGAGAATATCATAGAGGTGCCGGTGCATGTGCTCAAGGTGCCAAAGAAAGAGGCCATCGAAAAGGCCGAGGCGCTGCTGCACAAGGTCGGGCTCTATGAACGGCGGGAATATTATCCCAGCCATTTGTCCGGCGGTCAGCAGCAGCGGGCGGCCATCGCCCGGGCCCTGGCGGTCGACCCCGAGGTGATGTTGTTCGATGAACCCACCTCGGCACTGGATCCCGAGCTGGTCGGCGAGGTACTGGGCGTGATGCGGGGCCTGGCGGAAGAAGGCCGGACCATGCTGGTGGTGACCCACGAAATGAGTTTTGCCCGGGAAGTCTCCAACAAGCTGATATTTTTGCATCAGGGGCTGGTGGAAGAGCGGGGCGATCCGAAACAGGTATTTGCCCATCCCAGCTCGGAGCGATTCAAGCAGTTTATATCCTCGTCCTATTGAAGCCGGTGAGTAATAACTAACGGATACACAAGGTGTAATACAAGGAGTAAGACTTATGAAAAAACTGTTGGTTACGGGCGCCATTATGGCCACCCTGGCGGCAGGCGCGGTTCAGGCGCAGGACTGGAAAACCGTACGTTTTGGTATCGAAGGGGCTTATCCGCCATTTTCCTGGACCGATGAAAGCGGCGAGCTGCAGGGCTTTGACGTGGACATGGCCAATGCCCTGTGCGAGCAGATGCAGGTGAAGTGCGAGCTGGTGGCCCAGGATTGGGACGGCATCATACCGGCGTTGCTGGCGCGTAAATATGACGCCATTATCGCCGCCATGTCGATCACCGAAGAGCGCAAGCGTACCGTGGATTTCACCGGTAAATATGCGCTGGTACCAAACAAGTTCGCAGCTAAAAAAGGTGCCGAGTTCGAGCTGAGCAAGGAAGGCCTCAAAGGCAAGAAAGTGGGGGTACAGATCGCCACCACTCACGACAAGTACCTGACCGACAATTTCGGCAGAGATGTTTCTCTGGTGCGCTACGGTAACGCCGATGAAGCCTATCTGGATCTGAAGTCCGGCCGCATCGACTATGTGTTTCTGGACGCCACAGCCATCGAAGAAGGCCTGCTGAACAAGGAAGGTGGCGATCAGTTCGAGTTTGTCGGCCCCTCGGTCACCGATGAGCAATGGTTCGGTGAAGGTTTCGGCATTGCGGTACGCAAGCAGGATCAGAAGCTGAAAAACATGCTGAACCAGGCCATCCAGGATCTGCGTGAAAACGGAAAATACGAAGAAGTGAACAACAAGTACTTTGAATACGATGTTTACGGCGGTTAATCAGCGTTTACCGGCCTCGTTTCGGGGCCGGTATGATAGGAAATCGTTATGCTGGATCTGAAAGGATACGAAGGCGCCCTGATGGAAGGGGCGGGAGTCACCATACAGGTGGCCCTGTTATCATTACTGCTGGCGGTGACCCTGGGATTGCTGGGGGCTCTGGCCAAACTCTCCTCATTCAAACCTGCCCGCTGGCTCGCAACTTTCTACACCACCGTGATCCGTGGCATTCCCGATCTGGTGCTGATGATGCTGATTTTCTTCGGCGGTCAGGTATTGCTCAATAACTCACTCTATTCGCTCAACCAGACGCTGAACGACTGGATAGGCGGCGGCGATCCTGCCCATGAGTGGGTCAGCTATTTACCCGATTATGTGGAAATCAGCCCCTTCATGGCTGGCATCGTCACCATCGGCTTTATCTTCGGGGCCTACATGACCGAAACCTTTCGCGGCGCCATTCTGGCGGTGGACAGGGGCGAACTGGAAGCGGCCCGCGCCTATGGCATGAATTCCTTCCTGGTGTTTCGCCGCATTCTGTTTCCGCAAATGATGCGTCACGCCCTGCCGGGCCTGGGCAACAACTGGCTGGTACTGCTCAAGACCACGGCGCTGGTATCCATCATCGGTCTGGACGACATGGTGCGCAAGGCCTCGCTGGCGGCGGGCGCCACTCAGCTGCCCTTTACCTTTTACATGGCGGTGGCGGTGATCTTCCTGCTGTTTACCACCCTGTCTACCTCCATGCTCAAATGGGCAGAGCGTCACTACGCTATTCAGACGAGGTAATAAATGGACTTTTCAATCATCATTAATGAATGGACCGTCTACTGGCAGGGGCTGTATACCACCCTGTTTCTGGTGGCCATTTCGTTGTTTCTCGGGCTGCTGGTTGCGGTGCCGCTGGGCATATGGCGCAACAGTGACAACTGGCTGCTCAAGGGGCCGGCCTGGGCTTATATCTACTTCTTTCGCGGCACACCGCTGTTGATACAGCTGTTTCTGATCTATTACGGGGCCGGGCAATGGGTCTGGTTGCGGGAGTCGGTCGCCTGGGAGCTGTTCAGTCAGGCCTGGTTCTGCGCCATTCTGGCCTTCACTCTCAATACCAGCGCCTATACCGCCGAAATTATTCGTGGCTCGATCAATGCCATGCCCAAGGGGCAGATAGAGGCGGCCTACGCCTATGGTATGAACAGGATGACGACACTGCGGCGGATCATACTGCCCAACTCGTTTCGCCGGGCCTTGCCGGCCTACAGTAACGAGGTGATTTTCATGTTGCACGGCTCGGCGGTGGCCGGGGTGATCACCATAGTGGATCTGACCGGTGCGGCACGCATCGTCAACTCGCGCTACTACTCGCCCTTCGAGGCCTTTCTGGCGGCGGGCCTGGTGTATATGTGCCTGACCTTCCTGCTGGTCTGGGGCTTTCGCCAGCTGGAAAACCGCTGGTCCCGGCACCTTCAGCCCAGAACGAACTAGGGTCTGTTGACCTTTCACGGTTAAATTTTGTTCGAGTTAAACGCGCTTTTATCGCGGCGAGAGGGGTGTAGCCTAGTTGTTCTAAGCAAGGCCCTCTCAACAAAGAGAAAAACGCGTTTAGCCGAACCCGCAGGGCAGCGCTTGTGGGGTCTTGCTACTGTGTTATCGCTTATTTATGTAGAGTGACTACATGGCATAAGCGCTGCCTTGTATCAAGACCCCACAAACTGCTGCAAAAATCATCGCGAAAGGTCAACAGACCCTAATACCAATTACATTAAACACTCGATCTGTTTGACTGTCATGCCAATCCCGGACAAAGGGCCCG
>JBFGZI010000095.1:0-7988 GCA_041586855.1 Oceanisphaera sp.
CGAAGGTCCGGGCTAATAGCTCGGCCTGTTCGGTGGTGGGGTAAAAACGGTATTTGTAGGCGCGTTTCGTCATGCGCTTAGTGTAGTAAACCACTGTATAGATAGCCAGCTTAAAGGAGGAGCGGGAACAGGGGCGGCTGATGCCGCCGCGCTATCCCTCCCCGCCCTAAAAGGACGGGGTTTCCCGCGCAACTATTGATGAATGATTATGTTCGAGTTTGAAGGACGCACCATAGAGACCGATGCCCAGGGCTATCTTAAACAGCATCAGGACTGGCAACCGGAAATGGTGGCCATTCTGGCCGAGCAGGAAGGTATTACCGTCAGCCCGGAACATTGGGAAGTCATCCAGTTTGTGCGCGATTTTTATCTCGAGTACAACACCTCGCCGGCCATGCGTGCCCTGGTAAAAGCCATGGCCAAAGAGCTGGGTGAAGAGAAAGGCAACAGTCGCTACCTGTACCGGCTGTTCCCCAAGGGCCCGGCCAAACAGGCCACCAAGCTCGCCGGCCTGCCCAAACCGGTGAAGTGCATTTGATGTGAGGCGTGAGGCGTGAGGCGTGAGGCAGATTGCAGACGCCGCTTCAGCCGACGCAACTCACAAAAAAGCCCGAATCAATTCGGGCTTTTTCTTATCGCTTAAAGCTTACCGCTGCCCTTCGGACTTACTCTTGTTCCGACTTGGGATACTTGGCGGCGGTTTCCTTGATCAGCGGCTGCAGTTCGCCCTGCTGGAACATTTCCATGATGATGTCGCAGCCACCGATCAGCTCACCGTCTACCCACAGCTGGGGGAAAGTCGGCCAGTTAGCATATTTCGGCAGTTCGGCACGAATGTCCGGGTTCTGCAGAATATCCACGTAGGCGAAGGGTTCGCCACAGTTCATCAGCGCTTGAGAGGACTGGGCAGAAAAACCGCAGCTGGGAAATTTGGGTGACCCTTTCATGTAAAGCAGAATCGGATTTTCACTGATTTGGGTTTTGATCTTTTCAATTGTGTCCATGAGGCACCTCAGCTGACGGCTGTATGTTAAAAACATGATTGATTAAAGGCCCCATTCTACTTCATCCCTCTGTGGTCACAAGAGCGGAACGCCATAAATTGGTATTGGCAATGCATTAACTCGGTTCAGCGTCGGCACCGATGGCATTCCAGCAGAAAAGCGCTGCTTTTCAACGCCTTTCTGCCCCGGGTTACCCCTACAAAAGCTGTTGTTGTTTAGCCATCCGGCAAACTGCTACAATCGTTTCAGTAATTTAGCGGTTTGTGACTATGAAATTTCGGTCGCCCCGTCATGGAAAGAAAGCAAGTCAGCACTGTCGAGACCAGCCTCAGGCTGGCACCATCAAAATGGAGAATATAATAATGGCATTTGAACTTCCCGCTCTGCCTTACGCCAAAAACGCACTGGAACCCCATATCTCTCAGGAAACCCTGGAATATCACCACGGCAAGCACCACAACTCCTACGTGGTCAACCTGAACAACCTGGTTCCCGGCACCGAGTTCGAAGGCAAGTCTCTGGAAGACATCATCACCACTTCTTCCGGTGGCATCTTCAACAACGCCGCCCAGATCTGGAACCACACCTTCTACTGGAATTGCCTGTCTCCCAACGGTGGCGGCGAGCCTACCGGCGCCCTGGCCGATGCCATCAAGGCGACCTTCGGTTCTTTCGACGCCTTCAAGGAAGAGTTCACCAAATCCTGTGTGACCAACTTCGGTTCCGGCTGGACCTGGCTGGTGAAGAAGGCCGACGGCTCCGTGGCCATCGCCAACACCTCCAACGCCGGTTGCCCGCTGACCGACAACGCCGCTCCGCTGCTGACCTGTGATGTGTGGGAACACGCCTACTACATCGACTATCGCAACGTGCGTCCCGACTATGTGAAGGCCTTCTGGTCTCTGGTCAACTGGGAATTCGTGGCAGAAAACTTCGCCAAGTAAGTCCTGGTTAGTTAAAAACACCCCGGCTCGCCGGGGTGTTTTTGTTATTGAGTCTTTTTTATACAGCCCGTTTGGGTGTAAAATGCGCCCTCTTTTATTTCTACTTCTTTAAAGTGAGTTAAGCCCAGTGAGTATGACTGTTCCCCGTATCGGCTTTGTGTCTCTCGGTTGCCCGAAAAATCTGGTCGACTCCGAGCGTATTCTGACCCAGCTGCGTATCGAAGGTTATGATGTGGTGCCTTCCTACGATGATGCCGATCTGGTGATCGTCAATACCTGTGGCTTTATCGACAGCGCCGTGCAGGAGTCCCTGGAAGCGGTGGGCGAGGCCCTGAGTGAAAACGGCAAGGTGATCGTCACCGGCTGTCTGGGCGCCAAGGAAGATCAGATCCGTGAAGTGCACCCCAAGGTGCTGGAAATTACCGGCCCCCATTCCTACGAGCAGGTACTGGAGCACGTGCATCGCTATGTGCCACGCCCGGAATACAATCCCTTCGTCAACCTGGTACCCGAGCAGGGCGTCAAGCTCACGCCCAAGCATTTTGCCTATCTGAAGATTTCCGAAGGCTGTAACCACAAGTGTACCTTCTGCATCATCCCCTCGATGCGGGGCGATCTGGACAGCCGCCCCATCGGCGATGTGCTGAGCGAAGCTCGTCGCCTGGCCAACGCCGGTGTGAAGGAGCTGCTGGTGATATCCCAGGACACCTCCGCCTACGGGGTGGATGTGAAGCACAAGACCGGCTTCGCCGACGGCATGCCGGCCAAGACCCACATTCAGGCCCTGTGTGAAGAGCTGGGCAAGATGGGCGTCTGGGTACGGCTGCACTATGTGTACCCCTACCCGCACGTGGACCACCTGATCCCGCTGATGCGCGACGGCAAGATACTGCCTTATCTGGATATTCCGCTGCAGCATGCCAGCCCGCGCATCCTCAAGCTGATGAAGCGCCCCGGCGCCGTGGATCGCACCCTGGAACGGATCCGCAGCTGGCGTGAAATCTGCCCGGAGATCACCATTCGCTCCACCTTTATCGTCGGCTTTCCCGGTGAAACCGAAGAAGACTTCCAGATGCTGCTCGACTTCATCGAGCAGGCCGAGCTGGACCGGGTCGGCTGCTTCACCTACAGCCCGGTAGACGGTGCCCGCGCCAACGAACTGGCGGATCCGGTACCGGAAGACGTCAAGCAGGAACGGTTCGAGCGCTTCATGGCACTGCAGCAGCAGGTTTCTACCCGCAAGCTGGCCCAGAAAGTCGGCAAGGTGGTACAGGTGCTGATCGACGAGGTGGACGAAGAAGGCGCCATCGGTCGTTCCAGCGCCGATGCACCCGAAATCGACGGCGTGGTTTATCTGAACGGCGAAACCGGCCTGACTCCCGGCCAGATGGTACCCGTGACCATCACTCACTCCGACGAGTACGATCTCTGGGGCGAACTGGCCTGATAGCCATCCCCTCTTGCAAAGCCCCGGCAACGGGGCTTTTTTATATCCGTCTATTAAACTGGTAGTTAGTTCACTTCATTTGTTGCTAAGCAACATTTCTGTTGCGTCTGTTTTCAGTCTGTAATGGTTTTTCTCGAGCTCAGTCATACTTTGGTTGCGTGAGACTCTTCAGCCAATCGATTGTCCTGTATAGTGGTTCCTGTTTTTTACACCGTCCAGGGTCAGTCCTGGCCCGTCTCATCGAGCCCGGTAGTCCAGATGAATACATTAGAAAAAATTACAAAAAGCATCGAAAGTTTCAGCAAGTCTGAAAGAAAAGTGGCAGAAGTGATCCTTGCCTCACCTCAGACCGCCATCCATTCCAGCATTGCAACCCTGGCCAAGCTGGCGGATGTGAGTGAGCCGACCGTCAATCGCTTTTGCCGCCGGCTCGACACCAAGGGCTTCCCCGACTTCAAGTTGCATCTGGCTCAGAGCCTGGCCAACGGCACGCCCTATGTAAGTCGTCAGATAGAAGAAGACGACAGTCCCGAGTCTTATACCGCCAAGATTTTCGAATCCAGCATGGCGTGTCTGGACTCGGCCCGTAATACCCTGGACCCACAGGCGGTCAATCGCTGCGTCGACTTGCTGACCCAGGCCAAGAAACTGTCGTTCTTCGGTCTGGGCGCCTCCTCGGCCGTGGCCCACGATGCCATGAACAAGTTTTTTCGCTTCAATGTGCCTGTACTGTGTTTCGATGATGTGGTGATGATGCGCATGAGCTGCATCAACAGCTCGGAAGGCGATGTGGTGGTATTGATTTCCCACACCGGCCGCACCAAGGTGCTGGTGGAAATTGCCCAGCTGGCCCGCCAGAATGACGCCATCGTCATCGGCCTGACCGCCAAAGATTCTCCTCTTGCACGGGAATGCACCATGGTGTTGTCGATGGATGTGTCGGAAGACACCGACGTTTACCTGCCGATGGCCTCACGTTTGGCTCAAATGGTGCTTATTGACGTACTCGCCACCGGCTTTATTCTGCGTCGTGGCAGCAAATTCCGAGAAAACCTGAGAAAAGTTAAAGAAGGGATCAAAAATTCACGCTTCGATAATCCTCTTATTTGATTTTGATCAAAAGGCCCGAATACACCGGTCATTTTTGTGACGCCGTCTACACTTTTTCATTTTCTTCGGTTACTATCGATAACAATTTCATAAACCAAGGATTCAGCCTCAGACCGTGAGCAAGCCATTCAACACCAATCGAGAATCTGTCATCACGACGTTTTCTCCGGCTGTCACTCTCTCGTCTGCAGACTTCTATGAGTCTTTTATTGCTTGCGGCCTGCCAACCTTGACACACCGCGCAACATTTCCCTGTTTATGTGCTCTACCTCTCAATTGGAGTCTCTTATGTTAAGACGTACCAAGATAGTTACTACCCTGGGTCCGGCTACCGATCGCGACAATAATCTCGAAGGCATTATCAAGGCTGGCGCCAACGTGGTGCGCATGAATTTTTCCCACGGTACCGCCGAAGATCATCTGGCTCGTGCCAACCAGGTGCGGGAAATCGCCAAAAAACTGGGCAAGCATGTGGCCATTCTGGGCGATCTTCAGGGTCCCAAGATCCGTGTATCTACCTTTAAAGACGGCAAAATCCACCTCAGCATCGGCGACAAGTTCGTGCTGGATGCGGATCTGGCCAAGGGCGAAGGCAACCAGCAACAGGTCGGTATCGACTATAAAGAACTGCCGAAAGACGTGAAAACCGGCGATATTCTGCTGCTCGACGATGGCCGGGTACAGCTGCGGGTTGAAGGCGTGGACGGCAACAAGGTGCTGACCGAAGTCACCGTGGCCGGCCCCCTGTCCAACAACAAGGGCATCAACAAGAAAGGCGGCGGCCTCTCTGCTCCGGCCCTGACCGAGAAAGACAAGGAAGACATCATCACCGCCGCCAAAATCGGCGTCGACTATCTGGCCGTGTCTTTCCCCCGCACCGGTGAAGACATGCGCATCGCCCGTGATCTGGCCCGTGCCGCCGGCAGCAATGCCAAGATGGTGGCCAAGGTTGAACGTGCCGAAGCCGTTGCCACCGACGCCGCCATGGAAGACGTGATCCTGGCCTCCGACGTAGTCATGGTTGCCCGGGGCGACCTGGGAGTTGAAATCGGTGACCCCGAGCTGGTGGGCGTACAGAAGAAGCTGATCCGCACTTCCCGCCGCCTGAATCGTGTGGTCATCACCGCCACCCAGATGATGGAATCGATGATCACCGCACCGCTGCCGACCCGTGCCGAAGTCATGGACGTGGCCAACGCCGTACTGGATGGCACCGATGCGGTCATGCTGTCTGCCGAAACTGCCGCCGGCGATTTCCCGATTGAAACCGTGAAGGCCATGGCCGAAGTGTGTCTGGGTGCCGAAAAACACCCCAGCGTCAACGTGTCCAACCACCGTATGAACTATACCTTCACCTCGGTGGAAGAAACCGTGGCCATGTCCACCATGTATGCGGCCAACCACCTGCAGGGTGTGAAAGCCATTGTCGCACTGACTCACTCCGGCACCACACCGCTGCTGCTGTCTCGCATCAGCTCGGGTCTGCCGATTTTCTCCCTGTCCGGCGAAGAAAAAACCCTGGCCTGGAGCAACCTGTACCGCGGTGTGACTCCGGTTCACTTCAAGCACGATGCCGACCAGAGCAGCACCGAAATCAGCCGTGCAGCCCTGGCGACCCTGAAGAAAGCCGGTTACGTGAACAGCGGTGATCTGGTTCTGCTCACCCATGGCGACACCATGGAAGTGGTCGGCAGCACCAACACCTGCAAGATCCTGACCGTCGAATAAGCCTTCTGGTTTATTGATAAGAAAGCCGTCCTTCAGGACGGCTTTCTTGTTTGGCTCTCGTACTGTAACTGAACCTCAGGAAACCTCGGACTTGTAGCTGCCGCTCGCTTCCCGGCTCAGCACGCCGGGCTTGAAGCTGTCGACCGCTATGGCCTGACGGCGCAGCCTATCGGCCTGCTTCAGCTTCTGCACCTCGGTATCGTCGATAATCCCCTGTGCCCTGGCCTCCATCAGCCGCTCCTCGAAGGCCAGCTTGCGCGGCAGGGTGCCGGCTTTCTGTGCCTCATGCAGTTTTTTCTCGACTCCCTGCACCGATACCATGGCCAGAAAGGCAGCTTCCACCTCGCCCAGCCCCGGCTTGCCCTCGGCAGGCACATAGCAAAGCGCCGTTAACCGATCACGCACCCCGCCCGGCGTCATCAGCACCTTGCTAATGGCCTGGGCATGCTTGTCCAGCGGCTTTTTATAGCGGTTACCCAGCGGGAAGATCAGTGCCTTCAGGGTCAGTGCCACCGGCCGGTTGGGAAAGTTCTGAAAGAAACCATCCAGCGCCACGCCAATCAGGTAGAGATTGCGACTCAGCGCATAATGCACGAACGGCAGTTCATCGACGGGTCGGCCATTATCCTCGAAGTACTTGAGGGTGGCACTGCCCAGATAGAGGTGACTCAGCACATCCCCCAGCCGCGCCGAAATCATCTCCTTGCGCTTGAGGTCACCGCCCAGGATCAGCATCGACATATCGGCACAAAGCGCCAGCGCCTTGCTCATCCGCGCCAGCTGCCGGTAGTAAGATGCGGTTTCACCGGACACGGGGGAGCTATTGAAGCGGGCGCCGGTCAGCCCCTGCCATAGCGCACCGAAGACGTTACCGGTGGCAAAACCGATATGCTTGAACAGCAAACGGTCAAACGCCTCCAGCCCCGCCTCTTCATCCGGGTTGGCCGCCGCTTCAAGTTCCTGCAATACATAGGGGTGGCAGCGGGTCGCCCCCTGACCGAAGATCATCAGGTTGCGGGTCAGAATATTGGCCCCCTCCACCGTGATCGCCACCGGTATGCCCATGTAGTTATGGGCAAGGTAGTTTTTGGGTCCCATCTGAATGGCCTTGCCCGCGTGCACGTCCATGGCGTCATCCAGCACCTTTCTGGCCATTTCGGTCATATGGTACTTGGAGATGGCAGTGACGATGGCCGGACTCTCGTTCAGATCCAGCGCCCGGGTGGTCAGCCGACGGGTGGCTTCCAGCTGATAGGTCAGGCCGCCGATACGAGCCAGCGCTTCCTGCACCCCCTCGAATTTACCGATGGACAAGCCGAACTGCTTGCGCACATAGGCATAGGCGCTGGTGCTGCGCACCGACAGATGGCCGCTGGCGGTGCCCAGCGCCGGCAGAGAAATCCCCCGCCCCGCCGACAGGCATTCCACCAGCATGCGCCAACCCCGGCCCGCATAATCGGGCCCGCCGATGATCCAGTCGAGGGGAATAAACACATCCTGGCCGTGGGTGGTCCCGTTCAGAAAGGCCAGCCCCATGGGGAAATGCCGGTCGCCCAGCTCTACACCGGGATGACTGGTGGGGATCAGCGCACAGGTAATGCCCGGCGCCTTGTCATCGCCCAGCAGCCCGTCGGGATCGAACAGCTTGAATGCCAGCCCCAGCACGGTCGCCCGTGGCGCCAGGGTAATATAGCGTTTATCCCAGTTCAGGCGAATACCCAGCACCTGCTCGCCCTGGTATTTCCCCTCACACAC
>JBFGZI010000096.1:0-7962 GCA_041586855.1 Oceanisphaera sp.
CTGAAGGACAGTGGCAGCCGGCCCATGGATGTGTGGGTAGAAAATATTCCCTATCGGGAAACCCGGGGTTATGTACAGAACGTGCTGGCATTTTCGGTGATTTATCAGGACATGCTGGGGCAGAAAAAAACCTTTATCAAATCGGCGGAGCTGAATGATGTCTACTGAGCCGAGAGTTGAACCAAGAGCTGAGTCGAGTGTTGCCATCATGGGGTTGGGCTGGCTGGGTGAGCCGCTGGCGAAGACACTGCAAGCCCGGGGCTATCGGGTGGCCGGTACCACCACCACGGAGGCCAAGGCCGAACGCCTGCGCCGAGAGGGCATAGACGCCCTGGTGTGGAATATCAACGAGCCCCTGCCGTCGGCCTGGCCGGCCGCACTGGCGGCACAGACCCTGGTGCTGTGTGTGCCGCCGGGCAAGGTCGATGATTATGCGGTGACCCTGGGGCGAGTGGCGATGCTTGCCGCCAAAGCGGGCGTGCAGCGGCTGCTGTTTACCAGCGCCACCTCTGTCTATGGCGGACTCGGCAGCAAGACAGAGGCGGATGCCGCGCCGGACTCTGCCCGGGGGGAGCGCATGCTGGCGGCGGAGCAGGCGGTACGCCACAGTGGTGTACCGCAGGTGCTGTGTTTGCGGCTGTCGGGCCTGGTCGGCGGCAACCGGGAGCCGGGGCGTTTTCTGGCCGGACGCCGCTTCGAAGGCGGCGAAGAGCCGGTGAATCTGGTGGCACAGGAAGACCTGCTGCGTTTTATTCCCGCCATTCTGGCCCGTCACGACTGGCCGGAAGTGCTCAATGTCAGCGCGCCACACCACCCCAGCCGGCGTGAATTCTATACCCGGGCGGCGTTGCTTCGCGACTTGCCCCCGCCGCAATTCGACGGCGGCGGCGAGGGCAAGTGCATCGACGGCAGTGCCCTCAGTCGCTGGCTGGATCTCGACTATCGGGTAACGGACTGGTTTGCGTGGCTGGCAGCGCGTAAGGCTCGGGATTGAGCAAGGGCGCCAGCGCCAGGATCAGCGTATCCCGATACACCCGGCGTCGGTCCAGCAGGTGTTGGGTCAGTACCCCTATGGCCCCGCCCTGCTGCTTGCAGTTGCTCAGGTTGAACAGTCGGTCCATGGCGTGACCCAGCTCTTCTCCCTCGGCCACCGCCCGGGCGACGAAGGGCGGTAGCGTCAGGCTGGCGCTGCGGGTGGCGTTGTCCAGCCCGGGGCCCAGCACCTGCAGCCAGGCGAAGGTGATGCTTTGCTGTTGAACCCTGTCGATACCGGCTTCCATGCCAATCCACAGACTGGCTTCGGGCCGGGCCGCCCGGGCGGCCAATGCCCGGTTGCGGGCGCCGGTCAGGGTTTCTATATCACTCATCGGCTGCTCGGCCACGCCGGAAGGTACGGCCAGGCCGCTTACCTGACAGCGATTATCCGGAAATATCAGCTCCAGAGCCAGACGGGCGGCCTCGATTTTGGCCGGGTTGAGTGATGCGACAATGACGTTCATGAAATCCCTTTTTACGTTGAAAATTGCGGCCGGCGAGCCGGCTGATTATTATGCCCACTTTATTTGTCCGATAGGAGACGTGAACGCGATGACCGATCAACAAACCCCCAGGGGAGAACTGCTGTTGCGCACCATGGCCATGCCGGCCGATACCAATGCCAATGGCGACATCTTCGGTGGCTGGATCATGTCGCAGATGGATCTGGGTGGCAGCCTGCTGGCCAACGAAATTGCCCTGGGACGGGTGTGCACCGTGGCCGTGGGTGACATGACCTTTCTGCGCCCGGTGCAGGTGGGGGATGTGGTGTGCTGCTATGGCGATTTGGTCAAGGTGGGCCGTTCTTCTATTACCGTTAACGTCGAGGTCTGGGTCAAGCCGGTACTGGTACCGGAAGCCGGCCCCCGCTACCGGGTGGCCGGCGCACAGATAGTGTACGTGGCCATCGACGAGAACGGACGCTCCCGTGCAGTTCCTCAGTCGACCTAAGGCGTTACTGCTGGCCAGCACTCTGCTGCTGAGCGGGTGCCCCGAGGTGCCGAAAACGATGCTGCTGAGTGATAGCTTCGAACCGGTGGCCACCGAGTGTCTGTATCCCTCGGTGAATATCGGTCAGCCGTTGCCGTCGTCGTTTTCGCTGTTGAGCTGGAATATCTACAAGCAGCAGGGCGACTGGCAAGCGGAGCTGAATCGCTGGGTCGATGACAGCGATCTGTTGTTGTTGCAGGAAGCCCGAGGGTCCGATGAGCTGTACGACTGGCTGCAGGCCCGGGATTATCACTGGTTTCAGGTGGCCGCATTCAACTGGCAACAGCAAGCCAACGGCGTGCTGACTGCCGCTACGGGGCAGGCGTCCCGGGTTTGCGGGCAACGAGTAAGGGAGCCGGCGACCCGGATCCCCAAATCACTGCTGTTCAGTTATTACCATCTCGAGGGTTCGGATCAGCAGTTGCTGGTGGTGAATCTGCATGCGGTGAACTTTTCGCTGCGGGGCCGGACCTATCAGGGACAGTTGGATCGCATCAGCGGCTTTGTCGAAAACTATGGTGGCCCTGTCATCGTGGCCGGAGATTTCAACCGCTGGAACCCGCGACGAGAGCGTTTGCTGCAACGCTGGGCAGAGCGGGAGCAACTGATCGAGGCGGTGCCCACGCCGGATCACCGCACCCGTTTCATCGGTTACCCGCTGGACGCTGTGTATTACCGGGGGCTGGAACTGGAACAGGCGCAAAGCATGCGTTCGCAGGCTTCGGATCACGGACCCTTGCAGGTCAGCTTCAGGGTTAAATAGATGTGAGGGGTGAGGAGGGAGAGGGGTGAGGAGTGAAGAGTGAGGGGCGCCTCACCCCTCACATTTTACGCCTCACGCTTGTCGGTTACCCGGCGTTGGCCGTCACGATCAGACTCTGTCCGGCGCGCAGGCTGTTTTTGTCAGCCAGCTGGTTCCAGCGCAGCAGATCGGTAATGCTGACGCTGAAACGACTGGCGATGGCCGACAGGGAATCTCCGGACTGTACCCGATAAACTCCACCTTCGGGCGAGGGAGCCGCGGCGCCGAGTGCCCTGGGCAGCATCAGCGTCTGGCCTACCCGAATCGTGCTGCCGCGCAGGTTGTTCGCCTGTCGGATGGCATCGACACTGGTGCCGTTGCGACTGGCAATTCTGCCGAGGCTGTCACCGCCTCTAACCTGATAGCGCTGATAAGACTTGCGTTCCTGCTCGGGCAGATCGGCCATGGCTATCTCGAAGCCCTGGGCATGGGCTACCGGTACCAGTATTTCGGCGTTGCGTACCGGCGAAGTGGCAGCACGCTTGAATGCCGGGTTCAGCTGTTTGAGCTGTTTGCGGTTCATGCCGGCCAGGTCGGCCGCCATGTTCAAGTCGACCTGACCTTCCACTTCCACTACCGCCAGCTGCGGCCGATTGGGCACCGCCGGCACTTCCATACCATAGTGGCCGGGTTGCTTCAGAATATCGGCCAGGGCCAGCAGCTTGGGCACATAATTCTGCGTTTCCTTCGGCAGCGACAGCGACCAGTAGTCGGTGGGCTTGCCCTGGCGACGATTGGCTTTCATGGCGCGTTGCACCCGGCCTTCGCCCGAGTTGTAGGCGGCCAGTGCCAGCACCCAGTCGCCATCGAAGAAACCGTTCAGGTATTCCAGATAGTCGAGCGCGGCCCGGGTCGAGGCCATTACATCGTAACGACCGTCATACCAGCTGTCGTAATGCAGCCCGAACTGCTTGCCGGTGCCCTGCAGCATCTGCCACAGGCCCGCAGCGTGGCCATGAGAATAGGCACGCGGATCGAAGGTACTCTCCACTATCGGCAGCAAGACCAGTTCCATGGGCATGTTCCGTTTTTCTATCTCTTCCTTGATGAGATAGAGAAACGGTCTGGCGCGTTCGGATACGGAACGCATATATGCCGGGTGTTTGAGGTACCAATTCCGTTGGGCCACGACTCTGGGATGATCCAGGGGCATATCAAGTTGCATGTTTGCAGCCAGATCGAGCCACAGATCCTGCTGTTGAGCTTCGGCCGGCTGGCGCTGCTGCCGCTTGGTTGATGAATGGGATACGGTGCTGTAAGTCCGGCCACTGTCGGTGGTGGTTTTGCTTTGTATTCTCAGCGACGAATAGGTCGCTGATTTAGGGTAGAGCTGGCTGTTTGCCTGCTCTCCAGCTACTTCCTGATGGCCATAGGGATGTCGAACCGAATCGGTCGACACCGCCTGGCAGCCCGCCAGGAGCAAGGCACTGGATAATATACAGAGTCTTCTCATGGTGTCTGCGTCTCACAAAAAACGGCGGCCAGTGTATGCTTTGTGAGCAGCTTAATCAAGTTCGTTAAAAATCGTCCTTCCAGCGCCTAAGTGCAGCGAACACATCAATGTCCTCAATCAACTCCGCTCCTTCATGGGCCTGTGCAGAGGCTCTGACCCCCGCCAGATGGGCGCGCAGGAAGACATTGACGGCTTTTTCCAGGCCGATGGAACTGGGTAAAGTGGGTACGCCCTGCTGGCGTAATTTGGCCACATTTTGCAGGTATTTCTTCAATTCGGGGTTATCTGGCTCCACAGCATGGCAAAAGGCCAGATTCGCCTGGGTGTACTCGTGGGTGCAATACACCCGGGTGTTATCCGCCAGGGCGGCGAGGCGGGAAAGAGACTGGTACATCTGCCCGGGTGTGCCTTCAAACAGCCGGCCACAGCCGCCCGAAAACAGGGTGTCGCCGCAAAACAGCAGCGGCTGGCCCTGAGGCGCCTGTTGCTGAGGTGCTTGTTTCTGAGGCGATTGTTCCCGAGGTGCAGCATAGTAGGCGATATGACCCAGGGTATGGCCGGGCACCGACATTACCTCGAGTTCCAGCCCCAGATCGGGAAGGGACACGGCGTCGCCGTCGTTCAGGGCAATGCTGCCGGGTGCAGGTAACCGCTCGGCGGCCGGGGCATACACCCGGGCATGGGGCCACTGGCCCAGCAGCGTCTGAACTCCACCGGTATGATCATGATGGTGGTGGGTGATCAGAATGGCCTCCAGCGTCAGCTCGCGTTCGGCCAGCACCTGCTCGACCGGTGCCGCCGCGCCGGGATCGACCACGACCGCATGGTTGTTATTCGTTATCAGCCAGATATAGTTATCCTGAAATGCAGGGATGGGACTAACGTTAAGCATGGTACTGTCCTTATTATCATATTCTGCAATAGCTTATCAGAGGTGCCATGAAATCAGCCAGTACGGTTGCCGCTCCGGTCGATTGGCAACGGCTGTTGCGAGGCCGTCATCTTGCCGAACAGTTACAGCTGCGTCTGGACGAGTGGGCGCCATCGCTGTTCGGGTTTACCCTGCTCAAAGTCGACGCCCTGAGTGCGGCCCTGTCGCTGGACCAAAGCCGGTTGCTGCATTCGGTGCTGATGGGGCAGTCCGGCTTTGAAGCGATGGAACTGCAGGGCGATGCCACCGCCATGCCTTTTGCTCCGGGTAGCCTGGACGCCTGCCTGCTGGCCCATGTGCTGGATTACAGCGAACACCCCCATGCCATATTGCGCGAAACCGAAGTGGTGCTACGCGACGATGGCTGGCTGATTATCGCCGGTTTCAATCCCTACAGCAGTGCCGGGCTGGCCTGCCTGTTGCCGGCGTTGCGCCATCGGCTGCCATCCTGGCATCGGATGCTGGCGCCGGGACGGCTCGAAGACTGGCTAAAATTACTGGGGTTTGATGTTATCGAGCGCGATTACCTGAGCCTGACCGGCCTGTTCGAGTTTCCCCTGCTCGGTCAGTGGCGGCGCCGGTATTGTCCCCGATTTTGTCCCTCGCTGGCGGCGGTCTACATCATACTGGCGCGCAAACGGCGCTATCCGCTTACGCCCATCCGCCAGTTCAGGCCGGTACCCAGGGCACTGCAGCCGGGCATGGCGCGTCAGCGCGAATAGCCGATGTCGTCGTGATTGGCGTCGTTCAGGGCTGCCTCCCGGGCGAGATCGTCACAGCGTTCGTTTTCCGGATGGCCCGAATGTCCCTTTACCCAGTGCCATGTCACCTGGTGGCGCTGACAGAGTTCGTCCAGCCGTTTCCAGAGATCGACATTTTTTACCGGCGCCCTGGCGGCGGTTTTCCAGTTATTGCGCTTCCAGCCGGTGATCCACTGGGTAATGCCCTGGCGCACATACTGACTGTCGGTGGTCAAATCCACGGTGCAATCGTCGCTGAGCGTCTCCAGCCCGGCAATGGCGGCCATCAGCTCCATGCGGTTGTTGGTGGTCAGGCGGTAACCGCCGCTCAGCTCCTTGCGGTGCTGTTTGTAAACCAGCACGGCGCCATAGCCGCCGGGACCCGGGTTTCCCAGACAGGAACCGTCGGTATACATTTGAATCTGTTTCATTATTATCCGTGTTGGAACAAGCAAACCGGAAGTCTGCCACAGCGTGGCGGCGCTCACCAGCCACCCGCGCGATTCCTCCAATAACGGCAATGGCACCTTGAGCCCGGTGGCGCTGGTAGTGGCAGTGACAGTGGCAGTTATTTATACTGGCCGCCGCATTGAGTGGAGAACGCATAGATGAGCCAGCAAAGTCACCAGCGGCAAGTAGTCCTGGATACAGAAACCACCGGTATGAACATGGATACCGGCCCTCATTATTTTGGACACAGGGTGATTGAAATCGGCTGTGTGGAAGTCGTCAACCGACGCCTGACCGGTCGGCATTATCACGTCTATCTCAAGCCGGACAGAAAGGTGGACGAAGAAGCGATTCGGGTGCACGGCATTACCGATGACTACCTCGCCGACAAGCCGCCTTTTTCCGCCAAGGTCGACGAGTTTCTGCAGTTTATCGACGGCGCCGAGCTGGTGGCGCACAACGCGCCCTTCGACGTCGGCTTTCTCGATTATGAACTGCAGCTGCTGGGGCGGCCGGAACGCATGGCGGCCCTGTGCAAGGTGACCGATACCCTGGCGCTGGCGCGCAAGATGTTCCCCGGCAAGCGCAACAACCTGGATATATTGTGCGACCGCTACGGCATAGACAACGGCCACAGAACCCTGCACGGCGCCTTGCTGGATGCGGAGATCCTGGCCGACGTTTACCTACTGATGACCGGTGGCCAGACCAAGCTCAACCTGCAGAACAATAGCGACCAGCAGGGGGATGCCAGCGGCATCCGCCGCCTGAGTGCCGGCCGGGCACCGCTGAAGGTGATCCGGGCCGGCGAGCAGGAGCTGCAGGCCCACGAGGCCAGGCTGGATCTGGTGATGAAAAAAGGGGGCAGCTGCCTGTGGCGCGGAGAATAGGCACACGGTCGTCTTTCTCTGGAAAATACATTGACTGATTTTTGTGCAAATAAATAATCAACAGGCGGAAAAACAGCCCGGATAGGCAAGTTAACCCTGTATTTTTGGGGTTAGTGGATAATAAATGGTCGAATGGCGAAAAAGAGGTGATTTCAGTCTTGACCACTGCCCCGGACAGCCCTATTATCCCTCTCGTCCGAAGCGAACAGCTTCAGACACCGGAGCGGTAGTTCAGTTGGTTAGAATACCGGCCTGTCACGCCGGGGGTCGCGGGTTCGAGTCCCGTCCGCTCCGCCAAATTCCAAAACCTCAGCAGAAATGCTGAGGTTTTTTCATTTTGGCTGCGCCGGACTTTCTGGATGAAGTCGTCGCTGTGCTTCTCCGCCTTCAAACGCGATGCGTTTGCCGCTCCGCCAACTTCAAACAAAAAGGCCACCTTAACAGGTGGCTTTCTTGTTTCTGCCGTTCGGTAAATTCATCCTTTCCTATTTTCTCAAACCATCCCTCGTCACCAAGCTGTGATACCAATCTAAGAACCTATCCCGGTAGGTGCTTGTCTAATGCCATGAGGTAACAGATAAAGCAGGTACAGAGCGATGGGTATGATTATTAAAGATGACCACTGGCGGCTCCCCGATCAATTGTGGGAGCAAATGGAGCCCCTCTTGCCC
>JBFGZI010000097.1:0-7916 GCA_041586855.1 Oceanisphaera sp.
CAGCCTGGTGTCGCTGTTTTTTGTCGACCTGCAGATAAGCCATCTGTTCAGCGTGATCTTCACCGTGTTTCTGACCTCGGTGTTGTTTTCACTGGCGGGCCTGCTCAACGCCATTTTTGCCCGTAGCTTCGACGATATCAGTATCATTCCGACCTTTGTGCTGACACCGCTGACCTATCTGGGTGGGGTTTTCTACTCCATCAATCTGTTACCCGAGTTCTGGCAGACCGTTTCTCACGCCAACCCGGTACTCTATATGGTGAATGCCTTTCGCTATGGTTTTCTCGGCATCTCCGACGTGCCGCTGACCATCGCCTACGGCATCATCATCGGCGTTATCGCCCTGTTCTACGGGCTGGCCTGGTATCTGATCCACACCGGGCGCGGATTACGATCCTGAATGAAAAAGGCAGCCAACTGGCTGCCTTTTTCATGTTATACCAATCTGAATAAAAATCTGATCTTTCTCAAGTCCGAACTCAGAGGCAACACAGTCGCCTCCCACGACACGCCACTGGTAAGTGATACTCACCGTTGCAGCCTACTGCGAACATTCACCGGATGTTCGGTCAGGCTGCAACCGTTCGTCACGGCGAGACAAGCTCGCCCCCTGAGGGCTCGGAAATGCCATCTGACCGCCAGGGAGGGCGGGAATGCCGGAACGGCAGGAGCATTTTTCGGCCTTGGCATTTCACGGTCGTGGGAGCTCGTCTCTGTTGCCTCTTTCTGAGCCCCGAGTTGCCTGCAGACAGTGCCAACAGATGGCTCTGCAGCATCAAGGAGGACAAAGGGATCTGCTCAGCCGACCATCCGCACCACGGATGGTGCGGCTGAGCCCCCAAGGATGGGTACACGGCGAGTCGGCGGAGCGGACCCTTTGTCCTACTTTTGCAAAGCAACCGAATGGATTAGCTGTTTAATCAGTTTGGTATTACGAACTGAATAAGGCCTGCTCTGGCCTTATTTTTATTAGGGGGGCTTATTCTATGATGGCGATGATGGTCGCCAGTATTCCCAGGCTGGAGAGATAGCCTACCAACAGAAGCAACCTGCCCATGCTGGGTTTACCTTTCTGAATTTGTTGCATGAACATCCGGCGCTCCTTTCAAAATACAGGAGTACATTTTAACACAGTGGCAACATGGTTAACAATGGGGGCCTATCAATACTGAAAAGGCTAATATCGAAAGCGTGAGGTGTGAGGTGTGAGGTGTGAGGTGTGAAAACAAGTTAGTCCGGTGCGACTCTGCAGCCGCACCTTATCCCTGATCTTTCGTAGAACATTTCTTCAGGCGTACTGCTCTTGCCCGAGTTCGGTTTCGGGCTGGGAATTGAACCAGGCCAGGGAGTCGGCCAGTGCCGCCACTTCGCCAATCACCATCAGGGAGGGACTGACGACCTGCTCCGCCAGGGCAGCCAGCTCTCTTAGCTCACCGCGCACCACCCGCTGATGCACAGTGGTGCCGCGCTCTATCAGCGCCACCGGGGTGGCTGCATCCAGACCGTGCTCGATTAACCTTTGCTGAATATGAGCCGAGCGCATCAGCCCCATGTAGATCACCAGGGTCTGACGTCCCCGGGCCAGCGAGGCCCAATCCGGCTCCTTGCCGTCTTTTTTGCAGTGGCCCGTGATAAAGACAGCACTCTGGGCATGATCTCTGTGGGTCAGCGGAATGCCTGCATAGGCGGTGGCACCAGCAGCGGCAGTAATGCCCGGCACCACCTGATAGCGAATGCCGACGGCTTTCAGGGTCTGCAGCTCTTCGGCACCACGACCGAACATGAAGGGATCGCCCCCTTTCAGCCGCACTACCCGCTTGCCCGCCTGTGCCTGTTCCACCAGCAACTGGTTGATTTGATCCTGGGGTACGCTGTGATGACCGGCTTTCTTGCCCACCGAGATCAACTCGGCCTCGGGACGGATCAGCGCCAGTATTTCTTCCGACACCAGTTGATCGAACAGCACCACCTCGGCTTTCTGCAATTCGTTCAGGGCCTTGATGGTCAGCAGGTCCGGATCACCGGGGCCTGCCCCCACCAGAATGACTTCTCCGGCCTGGGACGCCTGCATCTCCTGCTCCAGCCACCGCTCGGCGGCGGCCAGGTTGCCCTGTTTCAGAAAGGCATTCAGGGTTGAATCGTCCTGGGTCCGGGCCCAGAACCGACGCCGCGCATCGCTGCTGTCCAGCGTCCGCTTGACCTTTTGTCGCAATTTACCCGCCACCTGACTGAGCTGACCCCAGTGTTTCGGCAGCAGGGCATCCAGCCGGGCCCGTAACAGACGTGCCAGCCAGGGCGCATCACCGCCGGTACTGAAAGCCACTTGCATCGGAAGACGTTCGACAATAGAAGGAAAGATCACCGCCGATCGCTTGCTGTCGTCGGCCTTGTTGACCAGGAGTCCACGCTGATTCGCGAGCTGATAGACCAGGGCGTTGACTTCGGTATTATCGGTTGCCGCCACCACCAGAAACTGGTCGTCGAGGTAGCTTTCGGAAAACACATCGTTCTGCCAGACAAACTGCGCCTGCAGCCGCTGCAACTCGGGGGAAAGCTCGGGCGCCACCACAGTGACCCGGGCCCCCCGAGCCAGCAGCACCCGTACCTTGCGGGCCGCCACGGCACCACCACCCACCACCAGACAAGGGCGTTGCTTGATTTTGATAAACAAGGGCAGATGCTCCATGGCCGGCTCCATTAAATTATTAAGATAGACCGACTATAAACAGAAATTACTAGCGCACAAAAGAATATAAAATGATTTTTTATTCCAAATTGGAATTAAGGAGGAAAAAGGTCAAGAAGAAAGGATAAAGAAACACGGCCGACCGGTGCCGGCCCGTGCAGTCCGGTCAGATGCCGCTGCCGTCGGATTCGGGAACTTCGTGCAGGCCACACTCCCGCTTCAGGCCATTGAAGCGGGTATCGGCTTCACTCATGCCCGGCTCCCACTTGACGGTGGTGTGAACATCGCCGACCGAGACATAGCCCTGCTCCCACAAGGGATGATAGGGAAGATCGAATTCCTTGAGGTAGTAGTGAACGTCCTTGTTGCTCCAGTCGATAATCGGCAGAAACTTGAACAGGCCGTTCTGCAACCCCAACACCTGCAGCTTGTCGCGGGTATCGGACTGACTGCGACGCAGGCCGGAGAACCAGGTACTGGCCTGCAGATCACGCAGGGCGCGCTGCATCGGCTCCACCTTGTTGAGCTGGTTGTAGCGGCTGATACCCTCTACGCCCTGCTCCCACAGCTTGCCGTAACGGGCTTCCTGCCAGGCGGCCGAACTGGCGGCCTGATAGACCTTGAGGTTCAGCCCCAAACGCTCGGTCAGCTCATCGATGAAACGATAGGTTTCCGGGAACAGATAGCCGGTATCGGTGAGGATCACCGGTACATCGGCCTTCGCTTGCGTCACCAGATGCAGCATGACCGCCGCCTGAATGCCGAAACTGGAAGAGAGCACCGGCTCTCCTTCCAGATTTTCCAGTGCCCAGCGAACCCGCTCGGCGGCCGTCATGGCCGCCAGTTTCCGGTTCAGGGGCGCCAGAGACTCCCGTTGTTCCACCCGGGACAGGCTGTTCAGCTCACCCAGGCAGGGGCTCTGGCTAGATGTCATAGTTACTGGCATAAAAATCCCTCGCTGAATCTATCACCGGCGCTATGATGCCGACCCGGATCACGAAGTCGCCGAAGCCTTCACCCGCTTCCCGCTCCGTCGCCCAGCGACCGATAAGGCCGTCCATCTCTTCCAGGATCTGGCCGTCGGTGATGTTTTCCCTGTACATGCGCGGAATGCGGGTCCCTTCCCGATTGCCGCCCAGATGCAGGTTATAACGTCCCGGCGCCTTGCCCACCAGACCGATTTCGGCCAGCATGGCCCGGCCACAGCCATTGGGGCAACCGGTTACCCGGAAGATGATATTTTCATCGGCCATGCCATGTTTGGCCAGCAAGCCTTCGATGTCGGTGACATAGGCGGGCAGCATGCGCTCCGCTTCGGCCATCGCCAGCGGACAGGTCGGCAGGGCCACACAGGCCATGGAGTTCTTGCGCTGCTCGGTGACACCGTCTTCCAGCAGGCCATGTGCCCGTGCCAGCTGCTCGATTTGAGCCTTGTCCTCGGCGGCCACGCCGGCGATGATCAGGTTCTGGTTGGCGGTCAGGCGGAAGTCGCCCTTGTGCACTTTTGCAATCTCGCGCATACCGGTTTTCAACGGCTTGCCCGGATAATCCAGCAGACGACCGTTTTCGATAAACAGGGTCAGATGGTGTTTTCCATCTATACCCTCTACCCAACCGAAGCGATCGCCGCGTTCGGTAAATTCATAGGGCCGCGTCTCGGCAAAGGCAATACCGGCACGCTTCTCGACCTCGGCCTTGAATACCTCGACCCCTACCCGTTCCAGGGTGTACTTGGTCTTGGCGTTCTTGCGGTTGCTCCGGTTACCCATGTCGCGCTGTGTGGTCACCACGGCGGCGGCGACGTCCAGGGTGTGCGACAGCGGAATAAAGCCGAAGTCGGTGGCCTTGCGCGGATAGGTGGCGGTGTCGCCGTGAGTCATGGCCAGGCCACCGCCCACCAGCACGTTGAAGCCCACCAGCTTGCCGTTGTCGGCAATGGCGATGAAGTTCAAATCGTTGGCATGCACGTCCACATCGTTCTGGGGCGGTATCACTACCGTGGTCTTGAACTTCCGCGGCAGATAGGTGGAGCCCAGTATCGGCTCCTCGTCCGGGGTGTCCAGACGCTCGCCGTCCAGCCAGATTTCGGTATAGGCACGGGTCTTGGGCAACAGGTGCTCGGAGATCTTCTTGGCCCACTCGTAGGCCTCCTGATGCAGCTCCGACTCCACCGGGTTGCTGGTGCAGAGTACGTTACGGTTGACGTCGCCGGCGGTGGCGATGGAGTCGATGCCGGTGCTGTTCAGCACCTGGTGCATGTGCTTGATATCACGCTTGAGCACGCCGTGAAACTGGAAGGTCTGGCGGGTGGTCAGGCGAATGCTGCCGTAGATACTGCTTTCTTCGGCAAACCTGTCAATCACCAGCCACTGCTCGGGGTTGATGATGCCGCCGGGCAGACGGGCGCGCAGCATGACGTTGTGCAGGGGCTCCAGCTTCTGGGCGGTCCGCTCGTTGCGGATATCGCGATCGTCCTGCTGATACATGCCGTGAAAGCGGATCAGCTGGAAGTTGTCGCCGTTGAAACCACCGGTCAGTTCGTCCTGCAGATCCTGCTCTATGGTGCCGCGCAGGAAATTGCTTTCGCGCTTGAGGCGCTCGTTGTCGGACAATTTTTGTTCGCTCATCAGTAAACATCCCTCTGGTAACGCTTGGCGCTGCGCAGCGCATCTACATAATCTTCGGCCTGCTCGCGGCTCTTGTTGCCGTGCTCGGCCACCAGCTCGATCAAAGCCTCGTGTACGTCCTTGGCCATCTTGTTGGCATCGCCACACACATAGAAGTGGCCGCCCTGCTCCAGCCAGGCATACACCTCGGCACCCTGCTCGCGCAGCTTGTGCTGAACGTACACCTTTTCCTGCTGATCCCGGCTGAAGGCCAGCGAGATCTTGTTGAGCAGGCCGGATTTAACGTAACGCTGCCATTCGGTCTGGTAGAGGAAGTCCTGGGTAAAATGCGGATTACCGAAGAACAACCAGTTCTGGCCGGCCGCATCCCGAGCTTCCCGCTCCTGCATGAAGGCACGGAAGGGGGCTATGCCGGTGCCGGGACCCACCATGATCACCGGAGTGTCGTCGTTGGCCGGCAGGCGGAAGTTGTCGTTGTGCTCGACAAAGACCCGCACCTGGCCGCCTTCTTCCAGCCGATCCGCCAGGAAGGAGGAAGCACCACCGCTACGCGGCTCACCGTCCTGCTCGAAGCGCACCACACCCACGGTCAGGTGAACTTCATCTTCCACTTCCGCCTGGGCCGAAGCGATGGAGTAGAGGCGCGGCGTCAGGCGGCGCAGGGCCCCCTGCAGCTGCTCGGCGGTGAGGCTGGCAGGCTGCTCCCGGATGATGTCCAGGATCTGGTGGTTTGCGCAGTATTCACGCAAGGCCGCCTTGTCTTCCACCAGCGCCTTGAGTTTGTCGGAACCGGACAGCTCGGCATAGGCCTGCACGAAACTGGCGTAGCCCTGGGTCAGTTCATAGTGGTTGATCAGCGCTTCGCGGATACCAAGTGACTCATCCCCCACCTTGACCGGAGTCTCGGGTGCCAGCTCGACCAGATCCAACAGGGCATCGACCAGATTTTCGTCGTTGCTGAACCAGATACCCAGGGCATCGCCGGGCTGATAACTCAGATCCGAGCCTTCGAGAGAAATCTCGAAATGACGGATATCCTTGTCGGAATCCCGGCCGGTGATCTTCTGGTTGGTTACCAGTTCGGCGGCAAAGGGGTTCTTCTTGCTGTAGAGACTGGCCGCGCCCTGGGTCAGGGGGACAGTCGGGGCCACGTCATTGGCGGCCTCCAGCTGCAGCGCATCCTTTACCAGCGCAACCACAGACTGACTCCAGCTTTCGGCAGCCGCCTCGTAGTCCACGTCGCAGTCGAGCCTGCCCAGCAGGGGCTTGGCACCGGCCTTCTGCAGATATTCGTCGAAGTCTTTACCGGTCTGGCAGAAAAACTCGTAGGAAGAGTCGCCCAGTCCCAGTACGCCGTAGTGCAGGCCATCCAGCTTGCCGGCCTTGCCGGCTTTCAGCTGCTTGTGGAATTCGATGGCATCATCGGGCGCTTCACCCTCGCCGTTGGTGCTGGCGACGATCAGTACATGCGTCTCTTTCTTGAGCTGCTTGATCTTGTAGTCGGCTGCGTTGAACAGATCGACCGCCACGCCGCTGGCACTGGCCTGAGCCTTGAGTGCTTCAGCCACGCCCTTGGCATTACCGGTCTGAGAGGCGTAGATAATGGTCAGCTTACCCGCAGGCTGTGCGGCCGCCGCCGGTGCAGGAGCAGAAATACCACCTGCCTGTTGGCTGATGCCGTAAAAATAACCGCTGACCCAGGCCAGCTGAGTCGCACTCAACTCGGCTGCCACCTGAGTAAGCTTATGGACTTGCTGTTCGTTAAGCGGGCTGGCAGACGCCGCGAGTTCCTTTAAAAGCATGACATTCACTTCCACTTTTCCAGATTGGATACAGCTTAAGCCAAGGCAAGGAGAAACAATAAAGAATAAAAGATGATTTTTTATACTTTAAAGGCATAACCAAGGTATTGCACAGCTAAAGCAGTGTATCTACATACGGCACCATGCTGTAGTCGCGCGCTTCAGCCGCGAAATCCAGCCAAAAAAAAGGCTCCCTTGCGGGAGCCCTTGTCTTATCAGCGAGTCGAGATAACTTTATTCTTCGTTGCCGCCGGCCGCGTTCAGCAGGTTGGCCAGGTTCTGTTCGGCTTCGTCTGCCGATACAGTCACCGGTTGCTCCGGATTGCGGTTGGCGTGGCGGCCCTGATGGTAGGCGAAACCGGTACCGGCAGGTACCAGACGGCCCACAATCACGTTTTCCTTCAGACCGCGCAGATCATCTACCTTGCCGGAAACGGCTGCTTCGGTCAGCACTCGGGTGGTTTCCTGGAAGGACGCCGCCGAGATGAAAGATTCGGTGCTCAGAGAAGCCTTGGTGATACCCATCAGCACGTGGCGGTAGACAACTGGCTGTTTGCCTGCGGCTTCCAGCGCACGGTTGGCCTGACGGATACGAACCACTTCAGCCTGTTCACTGGTGATGAAGTCGGAGTCACCGGCATTCAGGATGTCGGCACGACGCAGCATCTGACGCACTATGGTCTCGATGTGCTTGTCGTTGATCTTAACACCCTGCAGACGGTAAACCTCCTGCACCTCGTTGACGATATAGTTCGCCACCGGGCTGATACCGCGCAGACGCAGGATATCGTGCGGAGATTC
>JBFGZI010000098.1:0-7912 GCA_041586855.1 Oceanisphaera sp.
AGCAGGCTGGTCTGAATAAAGGCCATGGCGATCAGCACCGGCATGAAGGTGCCCGAGGTCTTGACCCCGATGATAATACGCAGGAATACCACCACCAGCACCCCGATGGGGATCAGCAGTATGCCCTTGAACAGGGCCTGTTCTTCCAGCGGCAGGTTATAGAGCGAGACATTGATCCAGTCCGGCTGATCGAATTTCTTCGCCAGTGCCACGTTCACCGGTTGCTCCTGTTCCAGCATGGTAAAGGTGACGCGGGAATTACTGCCGCCGACCAGATCCAGCACGGGAGCGGAATGATATTCCCACAGCAGCAGCTGTTCCTGACGGCCCTGATCACCGGTGACCGGGTTGAATATTTCGTACTGCTCGCCGCTGTATACCTGCACCAGGTTGATCAGCGGCTGACGACGACGACCATCTTCCAGCTGCAGCCCCTTGAGCAGCCGAGCCGGCACGTTTGCCCGGTGCAGCAGCTCAACCAGCAGTGGGCCCGGAGCCTTGTACTGGGCCAGCAACTCGGCGTTCTGGCCGCGGTTGTTCAGCTCTTTCAGCAGCTCCCGGGTCAGAGTGATGCCGTCGGAGGATCTTTCTCCGGCCAGTGACAGCACCTGATCCATGGCGGTGGCATAGGGCTCGGCAACGTCGGCCTGCATCATGGTCGGGATCTGGGTCGACAGCGGGCCCCTGGCGAAGGGATCCAGCATCATGTCGACCTTGTAGTACAGCTCCTGGTGGCCCGATGCGTTGCGAATCGACCACTCGGCCCGGCTGCTGCCGTTGGCTTCGATAAACGAGAGGCCGTAGCCCGGAGAGGCGGCGGACTCGTTCATCAGGGTAAAGCCGGGCTGACTGCCCGGAATGGCCAGCGAGGCCTTCACCGGTTGGCCACTGGCTTCAAATTCCACCTTGGCTTCAATGGACCAGATCTGGCGTTTTTCGCCGGGCAGCCAGGGCACCTCGTACACGAAGTGACGGTGCAGCATCAGAGCCAGGCCGACCAGAAACAGGGCGGCCACGATCAGATAAAAGGGCTTGCGTGAGTACATGAGGTTTACTCGTTGGCAGGAGTCGGACGCTTAGGCTTGCCCTGCACGTTCTGACGGGCAATATCGACCACGGCGATGTCTTTTAAAAATTCCCGGCCCAGCAGTACCGGATAGGTCATCTGGCTTCTGTCGGTCAGGGTAAATTCGGTTTTTTCGGACAACCGGCCCAGGCGCATGGTCAGCGCCACCACGGGGCGACGCTCTATGCTGTCGGCAGAGGCCTGGCGAATGCGCACATAGCGAACCAGCGGCGTTTCGACCGACAGTTTTTCATCCACTCCTTCGTGGGCCAGGTTGAAGCTGACCCAGGGCTTGCCGTCACGTTCGAAGACGGTGATGTCCTGGGCGCTGAGCGAGGAGGTGGTGGCACCGGTGTCGATACGGGCCGGGAAGCTGTCGCTCACCGCATCCAGCCAGACCGATTCGGTTTCGCCCACGACCAGCTTGCCGTCCCGGGTTTCATTTTCCGGGTAGTCGGCCGGTGCGGCTTGCAGTGCCACCGGCTGGGCGGTGGGAGCGGGAGCGATGATCTTCTTTTTCAAGTTCCGGATATCCTGTTGCAAGGCTTTCATAAAGGCGTGATGGTTGCTGCTGAGCTGCGCATTCTGCTGAAACATGGTGTCTGTCAGCCTGGCTTCCAGACTGGCGAGGTTAGCATCGAGTTGGGCCTCGGTAACAGGCTGGGGCTCGGGCTGCGCGTCCATCGGTGACGTCTGGCTGACACAGGCACTCAGCAGCAACGGTAATACCAGTGATGTCGCGACCTTATTCATAGCTTGCCTCTTGTTGTTGGTATTGCGGATCAATCGGCTTGTTGGCGATGATGATCGTGCGTTTTGGTGCCGGATAACCTTCTATGGTTTTGCCGGGATCCTGCGGATCCAGAAAATCCGCCAGTGATTCGTTGCGCATCCAGTCGGTGCGTCTTTGTTCCTGCAGCGTGGTTGAACTCTCGTCCACCACCCGTATGTTTTCGAAACCGCATTTATTCAGCCAGCCGACCAGAGCGGCCGAGCTTGGAATAAACCAGACATTACGCATCTTGCCATAACGCTCGCCCGGCACCAGCACCTGATGCTCGTCGCCGTCGATGACCAGGGTCTCGAGGACCAGCTCGCCACCGCCGCGTAGCTGCGCCTTGAGCTGCAGCAGATGGTCGATGGGCGAGCGGCGATGATAGAGCACGCCCATGGAGAATACGGTATCGAAGGCTCTTAGCTCGGGCAGCTCTTCTATTCCCAAGGGTAATACCTGGATCCCGTTATAACCATTGGCGAAGTGTTTTATCGCCTCAAACTGGCACAGAAACAGCTGGGAGGGGTCGATACCCACCGCCATTTTGGCGCCGGCGCCCATCATGCGCCACAGGTGATAACCGCTGCCGCAGCCTACATCCAGCACATAACGATATTTTAGCGGACTGATATGGGGCACCAGTCGGTCCCATTTCCAGTCGGAACGCCATTCGGTGTCGATACTGATGCCGTGCACCTCGAAAGGCCCCTTGCGCCAGGGATGAAACTGGCCGAGCAGGCTTTCTATTTTTTTCATCTCGCCGGGGCTTATCTCGCCGGGGCGACCGATGCTGACGCTGTCGGTCAGCTCGATACGCTCGGTGCTGATCTTCGGCAGCTTGTGCAGGGCCCGAACCCAGCGTGCCAGATCCCCGTGCAGGTGGGTTTTCTGCCAGTCATGCAACTGGCCGGGCAGGCAGTGCAGCCAGTGGCTCAGGCGATTTTTTGCTATCTGCTGATAGAAGTCGCTGAAGTCGATCATTTGATGGCCACCATGGAGCCGAAGTTGAAGCACTGGAACCAGAGATCCACATGCTGAAAGCCCACCCGCTTCAGTCGTGTTTTGTGCAGCTCGGGGGTATCGGGGCGCATCACGTTTTCCAGCGCGGTGCGTTTCTGGCTGATTTCCAGCTCGCTGTAGCCGTTGGCCCGTTTGAAGTCGTGATGCAGGTCGATCAGCAGTTCGTTGACCGTCTCGTCGGCGCTTACAAATTTTTCGCTCAATATCAGTACGCCACCCGGTCTCAGTCCCTGATAAATCTTGCCGAGCAGGGCTTCTCGCTGGTCGGGGGCGATAAACTGCAGGGTGAAGTTCAGCACCACCACGGAGGCGTTGTCGATCTCGATATCGCAGAGATCCGCCTCGGTCAGGGTGACGGGCACCTCCGACCTGAAGGCGGCCAGATGACTGGCGGCTCGCTCCAGCATGGCGGCGGAGTTGTCCACGGCGATAATACGGCAGCCAGGTTGCGTCAGATTGCGGCGCATTTCCTGGGTGGCGGCGCCAAGTGAACAACCGAGATCATAGAGCTGGCTGTCGGGCTGGGCGAAGCGGGTGGTCATCATGCCGATGGCGGAAATGATATTGGAATAACCGGGCACGGATCTTTTGATCATGTCCGGAAACACCTCGGCGACATTCTGATCGAAACAGAAGTCACCAAGCTGGGCGATGGGGGCGGCGAAGATATGATCTTTTGATTGCATGGCTTTACTAATAACGACCCTGGCTTACGGCAGCAGTGGCTGAACACAATGGCGGCTATTGTAAAAGAAGCGCCGGGTGTTGTCTTGCAGGCGGCAAGGGGCGACGAAAATATATTTTGCTGAAAGAGCGGTGAGGGGTAAGGCGTGAGGGGTAAGGAGTGAGGGGGCTAAAACAACGAGCCCTGGGGGCCGGGGGCTAGGCCGGGGAAGTCGGGCAGCGGCTGGTGCAGGGCCGTTGCTATTTCTGCCGCCAGCAGGGGGGCCAGCCGGTTGTCGGCGGTATGCACAAACAGGTAGACCGATTTTCCCTCATTCAGCCAGGCGTTGATGCGCGGCACCCAGGGCTGCCAGAAGGGCCGGTTGAGCTCCAGTTCGGGATGACCGATAAAGCGGATCACCGGTGCCGGGCCCGTGCTGATGATATGCACCGGTACCCTGGGCTTTTTCTGCTGGGCATCCGCCAGCGCCGGTGTGGTGGGCGGGCAGGAAAACACCGGCCGTGAGTCCATGATGATACGGTTGGCCCCTCGCTCCAGCAGCAGCCGGTTGAGTCGGCGTTCGGCCTCGCCCTTGGCGAAGAAGGCCGGATGCCGTACCTCCACTCCGTATTGAAACTGCGCGGGCAGGGCGGTCAGCAGTTGCTCGAGACCGTCCAGTTGCTCGGGGCCGCAGGCGGCGGGCAGTTGCAGCATCAGCATGCCCAGCTTCTGGTGCAGCGGTCTCAGCTGCTCGATAAAGTCCAGCGCCGGCGCTATGTTGTCGACCAGCCGGCCCTGATGGCTGACGGTGGCGGGAAACTTGAAGGTAAAGCGAAAATGGTCGGGCACCTGGCCCGCCCAGCGTTGCAGGCTGTTGGCGTCGGGCACGCCATAGAAGCTGGTGTTGCCTTCCACCGCGTTGAACACGCGGCCGTAATCGAGCAGATGTTCGGTGGTTTTGAGCTCCCGCCCCAGCAGCTGACCGGGCCAGACGGGATGGGACCACTGGCTGAGGCCCAGATATAAGGTCATATTTCTCCTTTCCACAAAGGGACTGGGGAATAGGGAATGGGGAATCGGAGCCAGGAGAATACGGAGTTTGCCTTTGCTAGTCCCTATTCCTTATTCCCTAATCACTAATCCCGCCTTTTAAAGACATGATTTTACCGCCCTTCGGGTTTTCCATTATACTAGCGCGCTATTTACCGACAAATTCATGCTTCGCGGCCGCCTGGTCGCGTGACAACACCATAGGAAGACTCCATGCGCACTCATTATTGCGGGCAGGTTGACGCCGCCCTTGTTGGCCAGAGCGTAACCCTAAGTGGCTGGGTACATCGCCGTCGTGATCTGGGCGGTCTGATCTTCATCGACATGCGCGATCGGGAAGGCATAGTGCAGGTGTTCTTCGATCCGGACAAGGCCGAGGCCTTTGAGCAGGCGTCGTCGCTGCGTGCCGAATTCTGTATTCAGATGACCGGTGTGGTACGCGCCCGTCCCGAGTCTCAGGTGAACAAGGACATGGCGACCGGTGCGGTGGAAATCTTCGCCCACGAACTGACCATCATCAACAAGGCCGAGCCGCTACCGCTCGACTTCAACCAGAACAACTCGGAAGAGCAGCGCCTCAAGTATCGTTACCTGGACCTGCGCCGCCCCGAGCAGGCCCGCTACCTGAAAACCCGCGCCAGGGTCACCAGCCGGGTACGTCGCTTCCTGGATGAGCAGGGCTTCATGGATATCGAAACCCCCATGCTGACCAAGGCCACGCCGGAAGGCGCACGCGATTATCTGGTGCCGAGCCGGGTACACAAGGGTCACTTCTATGCGCTGCCCCAGTCGCCCCAGCTGTTCAAGCAGCTGCTGATGATGAGCGGCTTCGACCGTTACTATCAAATCGTTAAATGTTTCCGCGACGAAGACCTGCGTGCCGACCGTCAGCCCGAATTCACCCAGATCGATGTGGAAACCTCCTTCATGAGCGCCGAGCAGGTGCGGGAAGTGATGGAGCAATTGGTGCACGAACTGTGGCAGGACGTGGCCGGTGTGGACCTGGGTCGTTTCCCGGTCATGACTCATGAAGAGGCCATGCGCCGTTACGGCTCCGACAAGCCGGATCTGCGTATCGCCATGGAGCTGACTGACGTGGCCGACCTGGTGAAGGACGTGGACTTTCAGGTGTTTGCCGGCCCGGCCAACGATGCCAAGGGCCGCGTGGCCGCGCTCAAGGTGCCGGGTGGTGCCAAACTGTCCCGCAAGCAAATCGACGAATACGGCAAGTTTGTCGGCATCTACGGTGCCAAGGGTCTGGCCTGGCTCAAGGTAAACGACGTCACCAAGGGGCTGGAGGGCGTACAGTCGCCGGTCGCCAAGTTCCTGAACGAAGACATCGTCACCGAGCTGCTGGCCCGTACCGGCGCGGCCGATGGCGATGCCATCTTCTTCGGTGCCGACTCCGCCAAGGTCGTCAGCGATGCCATGGGCGCCCTGCGTCTGAAGCTGGGCAAGGATCTGGACCTGATTGAAAATAGCTGGAAGCCGCTGTGGGTGGTCGACTTCCCGATGTTCGAGGAAGAAGGCGAACGTCTCTATGCCATGCACCATCCCTTTACTGCCGCCAAGGACGTCAATGTCGCCGAGCTGGAAGCCAATCCCCTGACTGCGCTGGCCAACGCCTATGACATGGTGATCAACGGCTATGAAGTGGGCGGTGGCTCTGTGCGTATTCACAACAACGAGATGCAGCAAACCGTGTTCCGTCTGCTTGGCATCAACGCCGACGAGCAGCAGGAGAAGTTCGGCTTCCTGCTCGATGCCCTGAAGTACGGTACCCCGCCGCATGCGGGCCTGGCCTTTGGTCTGGACCGTCTGGTGATGCTGCTGACCGGCACCGACAACATCCGGGACGTGATTGCCTTCCCCAAGACCACCACCGCTTCCTGTCTGCTGACCGATGCGCCGAGCCGGGCCAACCCGGATTCGCTGACGGAGCTGGCCATTCGCACCGAACTGCCGGCGGCCAAGGCAGACAAATCCGCAGACCAGTCCGCAGACAAGGCAGACAGCTAACACATGGCTCACAAGCACCCGGAATCGGTGCTGATCCTCATTCATACCGAGGATCAGGTGCTGTTACTGCAACGTCAGGACAACCCGGACTTCTGGCAGTCGGTCACCGGCAGCCTGGAAGTGGGCGAAACCCGCTATCAGGCGGCGGTGCGCGAGCTGGAGGAAGAAACCGGGCTGCGGCTCGATAACGGGCTGCAGCTGGTGGAAACCGGACACCGGGTGCGTTTTGAAATTTACCCCCGCTGGCGGCATCGTTACCGCCCTGGGGTGACCCACAACTGGGAATACGAATTTTACCTGCGTCTGTCGAGCCCGCAGCAGGTGTGTCTTACCGAGCACCTTTCCCAGCGCTGGCTACCGCTGGCAGAGGCCCGGGAGCAAGCCAGTTCCTGGACCAACAAGCTGGCCATCGACAGGCTGATCCAGGAATTACAGCAAGAAAATAACAAGGGAGACGAAACTGATGGCAGGTCATAGTAAATGGGCCAATATCAAGCATCGCAAGGCGGCACAGGATGCCAAACGCGGCAAAATCTTCACCAAGCTGATTCGTGAGCTGACCACCGCCGCCCGCGAGGGTGGCTCGGATCCGTCGGCCAATCCTCGACTGCGGGCGGCCATCGACAAGGCGCTGTCCAACAACATGACCCGTGACACCGTCGATCGGGCGGTGAAGCGCGGCGCCGGTGAGCTGGACGGTCAGGTACTGGAAACCATCGTATATGAAGGCTACGGCCCGGGCGGCACCGCCGTCATGGTGGAATGCATGACCGACAACCGTAACCGCACCGTGTCCGACGTGCGCCACGCCTTTTCCAAGAGCGGTGGCAACCTGGGCACCGACGGTTCCGTGGCCTATCTGTTCGAGAAGAAGGGTGTCATCAGCTATGCGGACGCCGACGAAGAGACGGTAATGGAAGCGGCGCTGGAAGCCGGTGCCGACGACGTTGTGGTCAACGACGACGGCTCCATCGACGTTTATACCCAATGGGAAGAGTTCGGCAGCGTCAAGGATGCGCTGGATGCCAGCGGCCTGGAGGCCGAAAACGCCGAAGTGACCATGATCCCCTCGACCAGCGCCGAGCTTGACGAAGAGACGGCACCCAAGTTCATGCGCCTCATCGACATGCTGGAAGATGCCGACGACGTGCAGGAGGTCTACCACAACGGCGAGATCTCCGATGAACTGGCGGAGAAGCTGTAAGCTGGCCGAGTAGGTTGGTGATGAGCGAAGCGAATCCCAACATTGGTGCCGATGGCCGAAGTGTTGGGACTCGTATCTCGTCCCAACCTACGGGCCTGTAGGCCCGGCTTTAGC
>JBFGZI010000099.1:0-7888 GCA_041586855.1 Oceanisphaera sp.
GTGGAAGGCATTGAACTGCGCCATGAATACACGGATGCTGCGCTTGCGGCCGGCCTGACACCGGCCCAGACCCGCCAGTGTCAGGAAAACGCCCTGGCCATGGCCTTTATCAGCGCCGAAGAAAAGGCCGCCCTGCTACTGGCCAGCGCAGAGCGGGAGTAACAATTATGGGGAATAGGGAATAGGGAATAGGGAAGGGGGAATGATTAATCCCGAATCCCTATTCCCTAATCCCTAATCCCCGCAGTTAATCAGATCACCCGCGAGAACTGCTGGCGGCGGGCCTGAGTGCGCGAGTGCACGTCGAAACACATGCAGATGTTGCGGATCAGCAAGCGCCCCTTGGTCGCGACCCGAATGCCATCATCGGTCAGGGTCACCAGGCCATCGTCGATGAAGGTCTGCAGCAGCTTGAGATCCTCGGCGAAGTAGTCGGCAAAACGGATGCCGTACTGCCGCTCCAGCGGCGCAAATTCCAGCTCGAAGTTGCATATCAGCGTCTTGATCAAATCCCGGCGCAGGCAATCATCGTCGTTCAGCGCATAACCCACCGTCTGGGCATGGCCCAGTTCGTCCAGCTGGCCGTAGTAGCGTTGCAGTTCTTTGTGATTCTGGGAATAGGCGTCGCCGATCATGCTGATGGCCGACACGCCCAGGCCCAGCAGATCGCAATCCCCCTGAGTGGTATAACCCTGAAAGTTGCGGTGCAGCTCACCTTCCCTCTGGGCCACCGCCAGGCTGTCATCCGGCAGCGCGAAGTGATCCATGCCGATAAACTGATAACCCTGGTCGGTGAGGTAGGCGATGCTGTTCTGCAACATGGCCAGCTTCTTCGCCGGTGTCGGCATATCCGAATCTTTCAGCTTGCGCTGAGCGGAGAAGCGGCTGGGCAGGTGGGCGTAGTTGAACACCGACAAGCGGGCCGGCTTCATGGCCACCACCTGCTCCAGGGTATGGTGAAAGCTCTCCGGGGTCTGCAGCGGCAGGCCGTAGATCAGGTCCAGGTTGGTGGAGCCAAAGCCCAGCTCGGCGGCCCGGCTGACTAATGCCTTGATGAAATCGTTGTCCTGCACCCGGTTAACGATCCGCTGCACGTCCTTATTGAAGTCCTGTACGCCCAGGCTGATGCGATTGAAACCTTCGTCCTTGAGTACGTCCAGCAGGCTCAGCTCGATTCGGCGCGGGTCGATCTCGATGCTGAACTCGCCCTGCTCGGCAAAACGGAAATGGCGGCGCAGCAGGCCGTTCAAGCGGCGGATCTGGGGTTCGGTCAAAAAGGTGGGGGTACCGCCGCCCCAGTGCAATTGAGTCACGGTGCGATCGGTAAAGAGCGGCGCCAGACGTGCGATTTCCCGCTCCAGATAATCGAGGTAAATGTCGGCCTTGCCCTGATGGCGGGTGATGACCTTGTTGCAGCCGCAGTAGTAGCACAGCTTGTGGCAGAAGGGGATATGGACATAGAGCGACAGCGGTCGCCCGGGATAACGGCCAGCGGCGGATTCGAGTTCCGCCATGCCAAAGCCGTCATTGAACTCCAGTGCCGTGGGATAGGACGTATAACGCGGGCCCGAATAATTGTATTTCTCGATCAGGGCCTGATCCCATTCAATCTGTGCTGACATTTCCTCTCCCCGGTCAGCGACCGGGCAGTTCCAGACTGGCCAGCCGCGTTACCTCAATTTTGATTTGTGCTTCCAGTTCCTGTTCGAAACCGGCTCGTTGCAGATCCATGCGCATGATTTCGTTGCGCTTGAATTGCTTGCGGGCATCGTGGGTCGGCATTTCCCTGACCCGTTCATACAGGTCGTAGAGGCCCGGGTATTCGCCGGCAAACTCTTTCGGCTGCGCAAACTGCAGGGCATTGAGCAGGTTGGCCAGCCGAATGGCGCCTTCCGACAGATTGCACTGATCTTCACGCATCGCCATGGCGATGGTACGAATGCTGTCCAGAATGCGCTCGTTGCGTTGGGTGATCGACCGCTGCTGCCGCTGGTTTTGTTGCTTCAGCCGGGCCAGCAATTTACCCGCGTAGACCGCCAGCCCCACTATGATGACGCCGCCCACCAGGGCGGCTATCAACCAAGGAGAGATCATGACTTATCTTCCTTATCCTCGTATTGCGCAGGATCAAGATCTGCGTCCATAAATCGGGTCCAGAGATCGTCGCCTTCTGCCGGCTCTTCTTCATCTTCTTCCAGCAGGCCAAGCTCTTCCAGCAGCTGCTGATGGCGAGCCAGAGTCTTGTCCAGCCAACCGGCGTCGTCTTTGCCCAGCTTCTCGCCCGCATCCACTCTGTCCAGCAGGGTATTGAGCCGCTCGTTGTTTTCCAGCTGCTCCAGCTCCTGCTCCGGCGTCAGCACCTGAACATTGGGGGCGATAACCGGTGTTACCTTGGCTGGCCTCGGTGCCTTGGCAGGCTTGGCGGGTTTGGCCACCCTGGCGGTTTCCCCTTGCACCAGGGCTATCGGCTTTTTAGAACCCAGGCGCGGATCCTGAGGTGCCTTGGTGCCGGTGTTCTGCTGACCTGCCTCACCGGTATTGTGCCGGGAGCCGGGCGCCAGCCCCTTGCGTTTGGCCTTACGCTTGCGATCCTTGCTCTGCTCGGCAGTTTCCCGATTTTCCTTTCGGGCTCCGATTTGACCCGGGGTGCGGGTCTTTTTCATGCGTGTCATACAGACTCCGGTATTTGCAGAAGTATCACATCGGCACCGATGAATTCGATACCGAGCCCGTCCCGTGCCGCCAGCCAGAGAAAGGTTTCCCGGCTGAAAAAGCTGACATGGGTGGGATCCTGTTTGTAATGCCAGTTGGCAAAAGCCGCCTGGTCTCGGGCCAGCTTGGTCATGATGGCCAGCCAGCCACCGGGTCGGAGCAGTGTCAGCAATTGCTGCCATTCCCTGCCCGGCCGGTAAAAATGTTCTATCGCTTCGGTGCAGCAGACAAAGTCGTAACGCTGCTGCAGCCGGGCCGGATAGTGCGCATAATAAGGATCATAGGTGGTGGTGGCAAAGCCTGCTTCAGTCAGCATGGCCGCCAGCGCCGGGCCGGGCCCGCAGCCGAAATCCAGCCCCCGGCTGCCGGCGGGCAGCCGCGCCATCAGCGGATCCGCCAGCCGCCCCAGAAAGCGCCGATAGCCCGCATCATCGGGCTGATTTTCATGCAGATCATATTCCGCCTTTTCCGCCACCGCATCCAGCCGGCATCCGGGGTCGACGAAGATCAGCCGGCACCGGTCACAGCGATGGTAACGACGCCGCGCATCCTGCCAGAACAGGGGAGTCTCGATATGATCACAGAGGGGGCAATTCGGGTCGTGCGACAGGGCAGACATGGGGAAACCAGATAAAGCAGGGGGCACCAGGCCCCCGGAGTGATAGTATTAACGCAGACCGGCGACGTACTGAGACAGTACCTCGATATCCTTGTCGGTCAGCTTGGCGGCGATGCCGCGCATCATGCCATTGGGATCGTTGTTACGTTCACCACTGCGGAACAACTTCAGCTGCTCGGCAATGTACTTGGGATGCTGACCGGCCAGACTTGGGAACTTGGCCGATTCCAGCCCTTCACCACGTGGAGCATGACAGGCGATACAGGCGGTCACGCCACGCTCCATGTCACCACCCTGATACAGGGCGGCACCCTGCTCAATCACTTCTTCAGGGGTAGCAACCGGGGTGATGGCCTGGCTGGCGAAATACGCCGCTACATCGGCCATGTCCTGTTCGGACAAGGACATGGACATGCCGCCCATGATGGCGTTGGCACGACCTTCACCACCTTTGGCGGCGGCCTTGTATTCGATCAGCTGCTTGGTCAGATAAGAGGCATGCTGACCAGCCAGTTTTGGATACATATCGGTCGGGCTGTTGCCATCGGCACCGTGACAGGCCCCACAGGTAGCAGATTTGGTTTTACCTGCTTCGACATCGCCCTGGGCCTGGGCAGCACCGGCCACTCCGAGTGTTAAGGCTAGCGTGAAAATAATTTTTTTCATGACGTTCCGACTTCTCGTTGTAAGAGCTTCCAGATCACATACCTGCGAGGGCATGTTACAATGCGATTCAAAAAACGGCACCATTCTACAATGATTTTGCGAAAAAGTAAGCAAAGCGGGTCCAGAACCCAGGGGAATTCATATTGAATAACAAGCAGATAAATTTTAACACCGCCCGCTTTATTACCAGCGCGCCCGATATCAACCAGATGCCGGCAGACAGCGGAATAGAGATAGCCTTTGCCGGTCGCTCAAACGCCGGTAAATCCTCCGCCCTTAACACCATAACACAGCAGAAAAGTCTGGCGCGAACCAGTAAAACCCCGGGCCGCACCCAGCTGATCAACGTGTTCGAACTGAGCGAAGGCAAGCGGCTGATCGACTTGCCCGGCTACGGCTATGCCAAGGTGCCGGAAGAAATGAAGCTGAAATGGCAGCAGGCCCTGTCGGTCTATCTGCAACAGCGCGAAAGCCTCAAGGGGCTGGTGGTACTGATGGATATCCGTCATCCGCTCAAGGACATCGATCAGCAACTGCTGCAATGGGCCAGCGAAAGTAATCTGCCGGTACTGGCACTGCTGACCAAGAGCGACAAGCTCAAGCCAGGCCCGCGCAAGTCCGAAGTACTGCGGGTGCGGGAAGCCGTAACCGTGTTCGGTGGCGACATCAGAGTCGAGTCCTTCAGTTCGCTCAAGGGCCTGGGACTGGACAGAGCCAGGGAAATCCTGAGCGAATGGCTGCTGCAGGATGATCCTGAAGCTATCGCCACAGAAGCACCAGACGAGCAAGCATAATCAAAGCCCCACCGACAACACCTTTGCCAGGAATGATATGCACAAAACCAGAACACAATTTGTGGCCGATGCCATCAGAAGTAAAATTCTAAAAGGTGAGATAAAAGGTGGGGCGGCTCTCCGCCAAGATGCCTTAGCCAAAGAATTCAATGTGAGCAGAATTCCAGTACGCGAAGCCTTGCTTACTCTGGAGGCCGAAGGCCTGGTTGAGTTTGAAGCTCATAAAGGAGCTCATGCGACTGAACTATCGGCACCCAAAATTCTGGAGCTGTTCGAACTACGGGTGTTGTTGGAATGCCATATTTTAGCAGCGGCAATCCCTAAACTGACCCAAGAGCAGCTGGATAATGCAGAAGAATTACTTATCAAACTAGATCATCTTCTGGATACGTCTAGTCAGATCGATCATTGGAGCGATCATAACTACGCATTTCATCGTTCCTTATATGAAGCTGCCGATAAGCCGGAAACCATGGCGCTAATCACTCAGCTTAATACTCAGTCTGATCGTTATATCCGGATTCACTTGTTGCATGCTGCCGGCGTGCAAAAAGCAGAAGCAGAGCACAGGGAACTGTTAGCGCTATGCCGCAAGGGTGACATCACCGCTGCTTGCGATTTGCTACGTCGCCATATTTTGGTAGCGGCTGATGATATCGTCGGCCTGCTACATCAACAACAGCAACAGGATTGCTGACAACAAGGGAAGCCCAATGCGCCTCGATCGTTTTTTATGTGAAAGCACCGGCCTGACCCGCTCTGTGGCCAAAAAAGCCCTGCACCGGGGTGATGTTACCGTCGACGGTCTGGTGGTCAAAAAAAGCGACCAGCAGATCGATGGCCAGGAAGTTCGCCTCGAAGGTCGCCTGCTTGGCGCCCCGTCTGCACGCTACCTGCTGTTGCACAAGCCTGTCGGCTATATCAGCTCCACCCAGGATGAAGACCACCCCTGTGTGCTGCAACTACTGCCACCGGAGCTGCGCCGCGGTATTCAATGCGCCGGGCGCCTGGATGTGGATACCACAGGCCTGCTGCTGCTGACCGACGACGGCCAGTGGTCGCACCGCCTGCGCTCCCCGAAAAAAGCCTGCAACAAGGTCTATCAGGTCGATCTGGCCGAACCGCTGGCGGAGGATGTCGCCGAGCGCTTCGCACTAGGGGTGGACTTGCACGGCGAAGACAAGGCTACCCTGCCTGCTACTCTGGAGGTTATCACCCCTACCCGGGTACTGCTGACCATACAGGAAGGCAAATACCACCAGGTAAAACGGATGTTTGCCGCCGTCGGCAACCACGTCTCGGGCCTGCACCGGCTGCAAATCGGGGACATAGTACTGGATGACAGCCTGGCTCCGGGCGAGTGGCGACACCTGACACCGGAAGAAATCGCCAGTATATGAGTCTCACCCCATAAAAATGGCGCCTGTTGGCGCCATTTTTATCCACAATACCCGATAGCTGACTCAGCAGCATTTAAACTGGTTCAACCTCTGCTCCACCTTTTTGGAGCTTTCGGTAATGGACAGGCCACCCAGGGCGGTGCAACGCAGCTCATGTGCAATGCTCTTACCCACGTCATACATGGTTTTTACCACCTCATCGTAAGTGACTACCGGATCGTAATCGGCCAGTGCCATATTGGCACAAGACAAAGCATTAGAGGCCGCCATCACATTACGACCCAGGCAAGGAGCCTCTACGCGATTGGCAATTGGATCACAGATCATGCCCAGTGAGTTTTGCAATGCCAGCGAGGCCGCGGTAATCGCCTGCCGAAGGCTGCCTCCCGCCAGCGTGACCAGGCCTGCCGCCGCCATCGACGATCCCGCCCCACACTCAGCCTGACAGCCCCCGACTTCGGCAGAAAAAGATGAATGTTCGGAAATAAAAATACCAACCACACCGGCTGCCAACATGGCCTTGACCACCTCATCCTCCGACTTGCCCATTACCTTTGCGGCGCCGATAAGGCTGCCGGGCAAGGCACCACAGGAACCGGCGGTCGGCGCCGCGACGATAACGCCTAATGAGCTTTTTACTTCCATCATGGCACTCACGTACATGACAATAGTATTGAGCAAACCACCATTCAGCAGGTTTCCACTCTCCATGCTGTTTCTGAATCCAACTGACTGGCATGGCAATATACGATCTTCGTAATAAGTTCCTTTCAATCCGAGTTGAATGGAGTTATCCATAATTCTCACGATGTCACGCATCTTCTGCATGACCTGTTCAGAAGAAACGTTTCCTCGCATGCTTTCATAACGCACCGCCAGCTCCCATAGCTGGAGCTGCTCTGTTTCGCCTAGTTCAAGTAGCTCATCACAGTAAATAAAAGGAACTTCAATATTCTTGCGTGACAATACAGGCAACACTGGCTTTAAATAACGAACAAAATTGACACCAGCATGACTTTTGATGTGCTCAATATCCCGTTCTGAAAATGCGGTGCTACTCTTTATTTCAATAAAGCACCTTTTCTGCTGATGATACGTTATAAAATCAAAGTCGAGTGCTGCCGGCAGTGCCTGTTCAAGTTCCCGCCGACCATTACCGTAAATAAGCAGTTCGTGAAAGTCGCCATTAATCTCGACGCTGGCACCATCTATCTCTTTCACCTCAATCATACCGCCACCGGTCGAGATCGCTGTCATGGTATGACGATGAATATTATTTGAAACCGTCAATCGGTAGGTGTTCGGATGCTGAGCATCATAGCCAATATAATTGACTTTTATATTGATACCCGACTCTTCCACACGCTTTCGATATTCCAGCATCCTCTCATCATCGGCCTGCCAGCCCAATAGGCCACCATATAATCCCATGTCGGTACCCTGGCTTTCATGAGTCGTCATCAGGGACCCATTGGGATCATAATCAACGATGACGTCTTTGATATCACCGTCGATTAAATCTCGCAACAACAAACCTATCCTGCATGCGGCTGCACTATGTGAACTGGAAGGACCACGCATGACGGGGCCAATAACGTCATTAAAAATACTTGAAACAGCCATAATCAACCTCTTCAGGATTCAATGATTTCAATTGGTTATCAAACTCGGCAGATAGGTGGCCGCCATCGGAAACA
>JBFGZI010000100.1:0-7839 GCA_041586855.1 Oceanisphaera sp.
CCACCTGGTCTACGACGGCCGTTGGTTCACTCCGCTGTGCAAGGCGCTGCTGGCTTCTGCCGAAGCCATCGCCGAAGACGTGTCCGGTGAAGTGGTGCTGAAGATGTACAAGGGCCAGGTGACGGCGATTCAGAAGTCCTCACCCAACAGCCTGTACTCCGAAGAGTTCGCTACCTTCGGCGAAGACGAAGTGTACGACCAGAGCCATGCCGAAGGCTTCATCCGCCTGTACTCGCTGGCCAGCCGCATCAAGGCGCTGAACAGCCTGAAAAAATAAGTAACAGCATAAAAAAGGGGCCCTTTGGGCCCTTTTTTATCCAGCTTTAAGCTATAAGCTGTCAGCTTTAAGATAAACCGCGTTATAGTCTGTGCCCATCATCAACAGCTGATGGGGCAGGTGGAAGAAACTTGTTTCCATCGACTCGGGTTGCTTATAGCTTACAGCTTAAAGCTGAAAGCTTTGTTTTAGAAAGGAGTAAAAAGGTTATGGCACTTTGGGGTGGACGTTTCAGTCAGGCGGCAGATGCCAAGTTCAAGCAGTTCAATGATTCTTTGCGTTTCGATTATCGTCTGGCGGAGCAGGATATCGTCGGCTCCATTGCCTGGTCCCGGGCCCTGGCCAAGGGCGGGGTGCTGACGGCACAAGAGCAGCAGAAAATCGAGCTGGCACTCAACGACCTGAAACTCAAGGTCATGGAAGATCCCGAGCAGATCCTCCGATCCGATGCGGAAGATATTCACTCCTGGGTTGAAGGCCACCTTATTTCGGCGGTCGGCGATCTGGGCAAGAAGCTGCATACCGGTCGCAGCCGTAACGATCAGGTTGCCACCGATCTCAAGCTCTGGTGCAAGCAGCAGGTTCCGCCGCTGCTGGCCAAGCTGGATGAGCTGCAAAAGCAGCTGGTCGCGGTGGCGCGTCAACAGCAGGCCACGGTACTGCCGGGTTATACCCACCTGCAGCGCGCCCAGCCGGTGACTTTCGCTCACTGGTGCCTGGCGTATGTAGAGATGCTGGAGCGGGACTTTACCCGACTGCAGGATGCACAGAAGCGCATGGATACCTGCCCGCTGGGCTCCGGCGCCCTGGCCGGCACCGGTTTTCCCATCGACCGCCACGATCTGGCCCATTCGCTGGGCTTTTCGTCGCCGACCCGCAACAGCCTGGACTCGGTGTCCGACCGTGACCATGTGCTGGAGTTGATGAACTGTGCCACCAATTCCATGATGCACCTGTCGCGCTTCGCCGAAGATCTGATTTTTTACAACTCAGGTGAGTCCGGATTCCTCGAGCTGTCCGACCGGGTCACCTCCGGCTCGTCACTGATGCCCCAGAAGAAAAACCCCGATGCGCTGGAGCTGATCCGTGGTAAATGCGGCCGCGTGTTCGGTGCCTATGCGGGCATGATGATGACTCTGAAGGCGCTGCCGCTGGCCTACAACAAGGACATGCAGGAAGACAAGGAAGGTCTGTTCGACGCGCTGGACACCTGGTATGACTGCCTGGAAATGGCGGAGATGGTGCTGCACGACATCAAGCTCAACGAAGAAAAAACCCGGGAAGCGGCTCAGGGCGGCTACTCCAACGCCACCGAAATGGCCGATTACCTGGTGTCCAAGGGGATTCCATTCCGGGAAGCGCACCATATCGTCGGCGCCATCGTGGTGCACGCCATCGGCAAGAAGCTGCCGATGGAAGATCTGCCCATGGCCGACTTCAAGGAGTTCAGCCCGCTGATCGAAGACGATGTCTACGGCAAGCTGTCGCTGGAATCCAGCCTGGCCAGCCGTTGTGCCCTGGGTGGTGTGGCGCCGGATCAGGTTGAATTTGCCTTGAGCAGCGCGGAGCGTCGGCTCACGCAGCGTGATACCTCCGGTATTCATGTGCGCAGTGCCCGCCTGACCGATCTGGATGCCATCGAGCGCATGGTGAACTACTGGGCCAACATCGGCGAGAACCTGCCCCGTACCCGCAAGGAGCTGATCCAGGCGGTGGGCGAGTTTGCGGTGACCGAGACCCAGGGCCAGATCAGTGGCTGCGCCTCCCTGTATGTTTATGACACCGGGCTGGCGGAAATTCGCTCCCTGGGTGTCGAGCCCGGCTTCCAGAATCAGGGACAGGGCAGGGCGCTGGTGGAGAAAATCCTCAAGAAAGCCGAGGACATGGCCATCGAGCGGGTCATAGTGCTGACCCGGGTGCCGGAGTTCTTCATGAAGCTGGGTTTCAGCTCCACGAGCAAGAGTCTGTTGCCGGAGAAGGTGATGAAAGACTGCGATCTCTGTCCGCGTCTGCATGCCTGTGACGAAGTGGCGCTGGAAGTGGTACTGAAAGGCAAGGCCGGTCTGATCGGCAAGAACAAGGTCGCCTGACACCCGTTGCCAAAAAAAGCAGGGCAGTATTGTTTAAAAAATAACACGGCTGGCTTGCATCAGCCGGCCAGATCCGTATAATTCCGCTCGCTTGGTTAACTTTATCAGGCGAGCCGAAAGGCTCCAGTCAGGTAGCTCCTGACCACACAGGCCCCCGATATGGTGGGCACCGTTGTTAAATCACACCCCCTCTTTTATATAAAAGAGCAGGCGGTGCTGATTTATGTTCTTTATCCAATTGGAGCTCTGGTAATGCAGAACCAAAGAATTCGTATCCGCCTGAAGGCCTTCGATCACCGTCTGATCGATCAGTCTACTGCGGAGATCGTAGAAACTGCCAAGCGCACTGGCGCCCAGGTTCGCGGGCCTATCCCGCTGCCGACGCGCAAAGAGCGCTATACCGTACTGACATCTCCACACGTGAACAAAGATGCACGTGATCAGTATGAAATTCGTACTCACAAGCGTCTGGTAGACATCGTTGAGCCGACTGATAAAACAGTTGATGCTCTGATGCGTCTGGATCTGGCTGCTGGCGTCGACGTCCAGATCAGCCTGGGCTAATAACGGAGGTTTTATCAATGGCAATCGGTCTAGTAGGTCGTAAGCTGGGTATGACCCGTGTCTTCACCGAAGACGGCGTGTCCATCCCGGTCACCGTTATCGAAGTAGATGCCAACCGTGTTACCCAGGTTAAAACTCTGGAACTGGACGGCTATCAAGCTGTTCAGGTGACCACTGGCATCAAGAAAGCGAATCGTATCACCAAGCCTGAAGCGGGTCTGTTCGCTAAAGCTGGCGTTGAAGCGGGTCGCGGTCTGTGGGAATTCCGCCTGGGTTCAGGCGAAGGCGAAGGTATCGAAGTCGGTTCCGAGCTGAAAGTAGACATCTTCACCGATGTCAAGAAAGTAGACGTTACCGGTACTTCTAAAGGTAAGGGTTTCGCTGGCGCTGTTAAGCGTTGGAACTTCCGTACCCAGGACATGACTCATGGTAACTCCTTGTCACACCGTGCTCCGGGTTCAATTGGTCAAAACCAATCCCCAGGCAAAGTGTTCAAAGGCAAGAAAATGGCCGGTCACATGGGTGCTGAGCGTGTAACCACGCAAAACCTGGAAGTGGTCCGCGTTGATGTTGCTCGTAACCTGCTGCTCATTAAAGGTGCAGTACCTGGTGCGACTAATGGCAACGTCATCGTTAAACCTGCCGTTAAAGCGTAACGTCTGAGGAGATAGTAATGGAATTGGTAATGAAAGACGCGCAAGCCGCTCTTGAAGTTTCCGAAACTACCTTCGGGCGTGAGTTCAACGAAGCGCTGGTGCATCAGGTTGTAGTAGCCTATGCCGCCGGTGCTCGTCAAGGTACTCGTGCTCAGAAGACCCGTTCCGAAGTGTCTGGCGGCGGCAAGAAGCCGTGGCGTCAAAAGGGCACTGGCCGGGCCCGTGCCGGTACCATCCGCTCCCCGATTTGGCGTGGGGGTGGTGTGACTTTTGCAGCTAAGCCGCAAGATCACAGCCAGAAGGTCAATAAGAAGATGTACCGTGGTGCCATCAAAAGCATCCTCTCTGAGCTGGTACGTCAAGAGCGTCTGATCGTGGTTGAGAAGTTTGGTGTGGAAGCACCGAAGACCAAAGAACTGATCGCCAAGCTGAAGCAATGGGATCTGACCGATGTTCTGATCGTCACTGCCGAAGTGGACGAGAACCTGTTCCTCGCCTCACGTAACCTGTACAAGGTTGACGTGCGTGACGTGGCTGGTATCGACCCGGTTTCTTTGATCGCGTTCGACAAGGTATTGGTAACTGCCGACGCAGTTAAGCAAATCGAGGAGATGCTGGCATGATCCGTGAAGAGCGTATTCTGAAAGTTCTGAAGGCGCCGCATATCTCTGAAAAAAGCACCATGGTTGCCGAAAAAACCAACACTATCGTGTTCAAGGTTGCCAAGGATGCTACCAAAGCTGAAGTTAAAGCTGCGGTCGAGAAGCTGTTCGAAGTTGAAGTCAAAGATGTTCGCACGTTGCTGGTGAAGGGTAAAACCAAACGCACCGGTAACCGCATGGGCCAGCGTTCCGATTGGAAAAAAGCCTACGTGACCCTGAAAGAAGGTCAGGACATCGACTTCATCGGCGGTGCCGAGTAAGAGAGGAGTAATTCAAAATGGCAATCGTAAAATGTAAGCCTACTTCTCCGGGTCGCCGTCATGTAGTCAAGGTCAGCAACCCGGAACTGTACAAAGGCAAGCCGTTCGCCGCCCTGCTGGAGAAAAAATCCAAGTCAGGTGGTCGTAACAATGGTGGCCGCATTACCACTCGCCACATCGGTGGTGGTCACAAGCAGCACTACCGTCTGGTTGACTTCAAGCGCAACAAAGACGGTATCCCGGCTAAAGTTGAGCGTCTGGAATATGATCCTAACCGCTCCGCCAACATCGCCCTGGTGCTGTATGCAGATGGTGAGCGTCGCTACATCCTGGCCCCGAAAGGTGTTCATGCTGGCGATCAGCTGATGTCTGGTGATGCTGCCCCGATCAAGGCCGGTAACTGCCTGCCGATGCGCAACATCCCCGTTGGTAGCACTGTGCACGCCATCGAGATGAAGCCTGGCAAGGGCGCGCAGATTGCACGCTCCGCCGGTACTTCCGCCCAGATCCTGGCGCGTGAAGGTACCTATGTCACCCTGCGTCTGCGTTCCGGCGAAGTACGTAAAGTACTGGCCGAGTGCCGCGCTACCCTGGGTGAAGTAGGTAACGCCGAGCACATGCTGCGTCAGCTGGGTAAAGCCGGTGCTACGCGTTGGCGTGGTGTTCGTCCTACCGTTCGCGGTGTGGCGATGAACCCGGTAGACCACCCGCACGGTGGTGGTGAAGGTCGTACCTCTGGTGGCCGTCACCCGGTTACTCCTTGGGGCAAGCCGACCAAGGGTGCCAAAACCCGTAAAAACAAGCGTACCGACCAGTTCGTCGTACGTCATCGTAACAAGTAATAGTTTTTTAGAGGTATCACCATGCCACGTTCTCTCAAGAAAGGTCCGTTTATCGACCTGCACTTGCTGAAGAAGGTAGAGAAAGCGGTGGAAAGCGGGGAAAAGAAACCAATTAAGACTTGGTCCCGTCGTTCAATGATCATTCCGAACATGATCGGTTTGACCATCGCTGTCCATAATGGTCGTCAGCACGTGCCTGTTTTCGTTTCCGAGGAAATGATCGGCCATAAGCTGGGCGAATTTTCACCGACTCGTACTTATCGCGGCCATGTCGCTGATAAGAAGGCCAAGAAGCGTTAAGGGGTAAAAGATGGAAGCTATAGCTAAACACCGCTTTGCTCGTACTTCTGCCCAGAAGGCGCGCCTGGTAGCCGATCAAGTCCGTGGTCTGACCGTAGACAAGGCACTTAATGTCCTGACTTTCAGCCCCAAAAAGGCTGCCGTTCTGGTTAAAAAAGTACTTGAATCTGCCATTGCTAATGCCGAGCACAATGAAGGTGCGGATATCGATGAGCTGACAGTGGCCAAGATCTTCGTTGACGAAGGTCCTACCATGAAGCGTATTCGTCCTCGTGCCAAGGGCCGCGCGGACCGTATCATGAAGCGTACCAGCCACATTACTGTGGTTGTGTCCGACCGCTAAGAGGCTAGGAGATAAGCAATGGGCCAGAAAGTACACCCGAATGGTATTCGCTTAGGTATCACCAAGCCTTTTAATTCGACCTGGTTTGCGAATACCAAGGACTTCGCTGATAACTTGCACAGCGATTTCCAAGTGCGTCAGTACCTGAAGCAGGAACTGAAAAACGCTTCCCTTTCTCGTATCGTGATCGAGCGTCCGGCCAAGAGCATCCGTGTGACTATTCACACCGCTCGTCCCGGCGTTGTAATCGGTAAGAAAGGCGAAGATGTGGAAAAACTGCGCAAGCACGTCGCCAAACTGGCTGGCGTTCCTGCACAGATCAACATTTCCGAAGTGCGTAAACCTGAGCTGGACGGACAGCTGGTGGCCGATTCTATCGCCTCCCAGCTCGAGCGCCGTGTCATGTTCCGTCGCGCTATGAAGCGTGCGGTACAGAACGCGATGCGTATCGGTTCCAAAGGCATCAAGGTGGAAGTTAGCGGTCGTCTGGGCGGCGCTGAAATCGCGCGTACCGAATGGTACCGCGAAGGTCGTGTGCCTCTGCACACCCTGCGTGCCGATATCGACTATGCAACTTCTGAAGCATCTACCACTTACGGCATCATCGGCGTAAAGGTTTGGATATTCAAGGGTGAAGTTCTGGGCGGCCTGCAAGCCGTAGCTCAAGAACCCGCTCCGTCCAAGCCCAAGCGCAAAGGCCGCGGTAAGTAAGGAGACTCGGATATGTTGCAACCAAAACGTACGAAATTCCGTAAAGTCCACAAAGGCCGCAACCGCGGTGTGGCGACCTCAGGTAACCTGGTTTCTTTCGGTACCTTTGGTCTGAAGGCGACAACTCGTGGACGTATTACTGCTCGCCAGATCGAAGCAGCACGTCGTGCCATGACTCGTCACGTCAAGCGTCAAGGTAAAATCTGGATCCGTATTTTCCCGGACAAGCCGATTACCGAAAAGCCCCTCGAAGTTCGTATGGGTAAAGGTAAAGGTAACGTGGAATACTGGGTTGCCCAGATTCAGCCGGGTCGTGTCCTGTACGAGATGGACGGTGTACCTGAGGCTCTGGCTCGTGAAGCCTTTGCACTGGCTGCTGCCAAGCTGCCGGTTAGGACCACTTTCGTAACTCGGACGGTGATGTGATGAAAGCACAAGATCTGCGTGAAAAGAGTGTTGAAGAACTGAACCAGGAACTGCTGGGCCTGCTGCGTGAGCAATTTAACATGCGCATCCAGGCAAGCACCGGTCAACTGGCTCAGACTCACAACATCAAAAATGTACGTCGCGACATCGCGCGTGTTAAGACTGTTTTGAACCAAAAGGCAGGTGCGTAAGATGAGCGATTCTAACGTTCGTACTCTGCAGGGCAGTGTAGTTAGCGACAAGATGGACAAGTCCATCACCGTAGCTATCAGCCGTTTCGTGAAGCACCCGATCTACGGGAAGTACATGAAGCGCACTACCAAGCTGCACGTGCATGACGAAAATAATGAATGTTCTACCGGTGACGTCGTGACCATTCGCGAATGTCGTCCGCTGTCCAAGACCAAGTCCTGGACTCTGGTAAAAATCATCGAGCGTCCGGTTAAAGCCTAACGTTCTCTGATATACTTACCTGGTCAAACGGCCCTGTACGGGGCCGTTTGTTTTTTTATTGTACTCTTTCGGTTTGGCAGTGCTATAATGCCGCGCCTTCAAAGGCAGCCAATATCCCGAAAGGGTTTTAAAGTAGTCACTTTAGCGGAGCACTAACATGATCCAAATGCAAAGTATGCTGGACGTGGCCGACAATTCCGGTGCGCGTAGCGTAATGTGTATTAAGGTCCTGGGTGGTTCGCACCGCCGCTACGC
>JBFGZI010000101.1:0-7816 GCA_041586855.1 Oceanisphaera sp.
CTGCTGCGCACCCTGGGCGCGAGCGAGCGGCTGATAGTGGCGTCACTGCGCTGGGAGTGGCTGGCAGCGGGTCTGGTCTCCGGGCTGGCGGCGGCGCTGGCGGTGGAGCTGTGTGTGGCGGTGCTCTTGCCCTGGTGGCTGGGCCTGCCGTGGCAGCCGCATCCGCAGATCTGGCTGGGGTTGCCGTTGCTCGGCGCCGTCTTGCTGCTGCTCACCGGGCGTGCCGGTGGCATCACCCGCGGCACCCTGATGGGACGACTGCGCCAGTGGGGATAAGCCGGCGTCAGCGGCTTTGGGGCGTGCACAGGGTTTCTTTCAGTGCCTTGTCCAGGGTGGGGTAGCGGAAGTGAAATCCGGCCTGTTGCAGCCGCACCGGCATCACCCGCTGGCCGGTCAGCAACAGTTCGGCCATTTCCCCGAACAGCAGTTTCATCGCCCAGGCGGGGACGCGGGCAAAATGCGGCTTGCCCAGCACTCGGGCCAGGTTGCGGCTGAAATGTTCGTTGGTGATAGGCTCGGGAGCGGTGGCGTTGAAGGGGCCGCTACATTCCTCATGCTCCAGCAGGAACAGGATCAGATTCACCACATCCTCGATGTGGATCCAGGACATGTATTGCTTGCCGGAGCCGATGGGTCCACCCAGGCCAAGCCGGTAACCGGGCAGCATTTTCTTCAGGGCGCCGCCTTCGGCGCCCAGTACCACACCGAGACGAATGCGACACACCCGGGTCTGCTCACTTTCGGCTGCCTGGGCCAGCTGCTCCCACTGGGCGCAGACTTGATGGCTGAACTCCTCATGCGGGCGGGAGTCTTCATCCACCAGGGCGTCGTCCTGACGGCCATAAAAACCGACTGCCGAGCCGCTGATCAATACCCTGGGGGGCTGCTGGCCGGCCTGGAGTTTGTCGACCAGCTGCCGGGTAATTTGCCAGCGGCTCTGGCAAATCTTCTCTTTCTGATCCCGGCTCCAGCGCTTGTCGGCGATGGGCTCACCGGCCAGGTTGATCACCGCATCAAAGTCATCGAGATTATCGAGCTGGTCGAGAGAAGACAGGGCCTTGATGTCGTGGCCCAGGCGCTGATAGACCTTGTTGGGCGTCCGGCTCAATACGGTAACCTGATGATGAGGCCGCAGGTGGCTCATCAGGCGATGGCCGATAAAGCCGGTACCACCGGTAAGCAATATGTTCATGCCTTCTCCCTCTATTCGCTGTTAGCCGGATTGATACCCGTTCGCCAGGTGATGCCAGCCAAATCCTATGCTGCCTTGATCGATAATACACCATCAGAATAACAGAGACTTACAGATATACGGCACCAGGAGTGGGAGGAGCGGAGGGAGAAAGGGCAGAAAAAAGCCGGGGTTATCCACATAAACTGTGAGTAAGTCTGTAGATTACCCCGGACAGCATCGCTAGTTTGTTGATATTACATCAAAAAACAAATCGGGCAGGGATCCGGCAGGATCAGGACAGCGCGGCGATGGCTGCGTCGTAGGCCGGCTCGTTGGTCAGCTCGGCAACGCGCTCGCTGTAAAGCACCTTGCCTTGCTCATCGATGCAAACCACGGCACGGGCAGACAGACCACGCAGGGCGCCATCGCTCAGGGCCACGCCGTAGGCATTCAGGAATTCGGTATGACGGAAGGCGGAAGCCGCCTGTACGTTTTCGATGCCTTCGGCGGCGCAGAAACGACCAAACGCGAAGGGCAGATCCATGGACACACAGAGTACCTTGGTGTTGCTCAGAGCGGCGGCTTTTTCGTTGAAGGTGCGCACGCTGGTCGCACAAACGCCGGTATCTACGCTGGGGAAGATGTTGAGCAGCAGTTTCTGGCCCTTGTAATCAGCCAGGCGGATATCGTTGAGGTCGGCACCGGTCAGGGTGAAATCGGGTGCGGCCTGGCCGGCCTGGGGGAACTGACCGGAAACGGCAACGGAATTACCCTGAAAAGTCACTGTAGACATGATTTATTTCCTTATGGTGAAAAGAGCAAAGTTACCAGCTTTCACCATAAGGAAAAGGTTTTTATGCCAATCACAAATACATTCAGTATCTGCTCAGATTTTGGGTCGGAGCGCTAGAGGCAACACAGCCGCCTCCCTCGACACGCCATGAACCCATCCGTGGGGGCTCGGAAATGCCATCCATGGCATTTCACGGTCGATAGAGGCCATCTCTGTTGCCTCTTCTAGAACACCGAGTTGCCCGAAGACGGTGTCAACAGGCGACTCTGTAGCATCAAGACTCAGACCTTGGCTTTGGCTGCCAGTTGTGAGGCCTGAATGGCGGTGAGGGCGATGGTGTAGACGATGTCGTCGACCAGGGCGCCGCGCGACAAATCGTTGACCGGCTTGCGCATGCCCTGCAGCATGGGGCCGATAGACACCAGCTGGGCCGAACGTTGCACCGCCTTGTAGGTGGTGTTGCCGGTGTTCAGATCCGGGAAGATGAACACGGTCGCCTTGCCCGCCACCGGTGAGTTGGGTGCCTTGGACTTGGCCACGTTCTCCATGATGGCGGCATCGTACTGCAGCGGGCCGTCGATCACCAGATCCGGACGTTTCTCCTGGGCGATGCGGGTGGCTTCACGCACCTTGTCCACATCGGCGCCGGTACCGGAAGTGCCGGTGGAGTAGGAGATCATCGCTACCCTCGGCTCTATGCCGAAGGCCAGGGCCGACTCGGCCGACTGAATGGCGATTTCTGCCAGCTGCTCGGCGGTCGGGTCCGGGTTGATGGCGCAGTCCCCATACACCAGCACCTGATCCGGCAGCAGCATGAAGAACACCGACGACACCAGCGACGAGCCGGGCGCTGTCTTGATGATTTGCAGCGGCGGACGTATGGTGTTGGCGGTGGTATTGATGGCACCGGACACCAGACCGTCCACCTCGTCACGCTCCAGCATCATGGTGCCCAGCACCACGTTGTCTTCCAGCTGTTCCCGGGCCACCACTTCGGTAATGCCCTTGGCCTTGCGCAGCTCTACCAGCCGTTCCACATAATGTTCGCGCACCTCGGCCGGATCTATGATATCCACCCGCTCATCCAGTACCACGCCCTGCTGGGCGGCGACTCGCAGTATCTCTTCCGGATTGCCGAGCAAGACCGGGCGGGCGATGCCCCGTTCGGCACAGATCACGGCGGCCTTGATGGTGCGCGGCTCTTCCCCTTCGGGCAGTACGATACGCTTGGCGGCGCGCCGGGCCAGCTCGGTCAGCTGGTAGCGAAACGCCGGTGGGCTCAGGCGACGGCTGCGAGTCGACTTGGCACTGAGGGATTCTATCCAGTGCTTGTCGATGTGGCTGGCCATGTAATCCTGCACCCGTTCGATACGACCAAAATCGTCCACCGGAATTTCCAGATTGAAATGCTGCAGGCTGACGGCGGTTTGCCAGGTGTTGGTATTGACCATCATGACCGGCAGGCCGGTTTCGATGGCACGCTGACACAAGTCCATGATCTGGGGTTCGGGATGATAGCCGCCATTGAGCAGCAGGGCACCGATCTTGACCCCGTTCATTGCCGCCAGGCAGACCGAGACGATGACGTCCGAGCGATCGCCCGAGGCCACCAGTAAACTGCCCGGTTTGAAGTGCTGCACCATGTTGTGCAGGGCGCGGGCACAGAAGGTCACGCTCTGCAACCGGCGGCTATGGAGCTTGCCTTCGTTGAGGATGGTGGCATTCAGATGGCGCGCCAGATCCACCGCCCGCGGTGCCACCAGTTGTGCATTCCAGGGGATGCAGCCGAGAATGCGCAGCGGGGTCTTGCCGAATACCTGCAGCACTTCCAGGTTGGGGATGTATTGTGCATGGTTGCTGCTGGGGTTGAACATCTCGGTGAGATCGGGGCGAGTATTGCCCTGCTCATCCATGGGGGCACCAACCTTGTTGATGATGCAGCCGACGATACGTTTGTTGAGCATGCCGCCGAAGCTGGCGCAGGCCAGCTCGATGCGCTCTTTCAACTGCTGGCTGGTGTCGTTTCCCGGCTGGGTGATAAACACCATGTCCGCATCCAGTGCCTTGGCCACGTCGTAATTGATGCGGTTGGCGAAGGGCTGCTTGTCGGTGGGGATCAGGCCTTCCACCACCACCACTTCGGCGCCGCTGTCCAATACGTGCTTTTCAACCCGGGCGACGATTTCTTCCAGCAGTACATCCAGGTTGCCTCGGGAGATCATGCTTTCGGCATAACTCAGGGCGAAGGGTTCTGGCGGCGTGATATTGGAGCCGTTGGCGATCACCGCCGTGGAATGATCCTGAATCTTGCTGCGTTGACGCGGCTGGGATACCGGCTTGAAAAAAGTGACGTTAACCCCGTTGCGCTCCATGGCGCGGACCATGCCGAGGCTGACCGAGGTGGCACCGACACCGCCGCTGACGGGGATAAGCATTATGGTTCTGGCCATGAGACCCTCTTATTTTTTAGCGGAAAGAGATTGTTCGGAAAGTGCCAGCGCATCCTGGGCGATGACCCATTCCTCGTTGGTCGGGATCACCCAGGCGGGGGTGCTGTCGGCGGTGGTGATGAGTCCGGCCTTGCCGAAGCGGGCGGTCAGGTTGGCTTCCGGGTCGAGCCTGAACCCAAGCAGGCCCAGTTTTGACAGCGTCAGTTCCCGCACCAGGCCGGAGTTTTCACCGATGCCACCGGTAAACACAATGGCATCCAGGCGGCCGTCCAGCGCGCATCCATAGCTGGCAATATATTTGGCCAGACGGTAACAGAAAATATCCAATGCCCGTTTGGCTTCGGGTAATTGATCATAGTTTTCTTCGGCAAAGCGGCAGTCGCTGCTTTGCTCGGTCAGTCCCAGCAGGCCGGACTCCTTGGTCAGCATGGTGTTGATGCGATCGGTGCTGTAGCCCAGGTTATCGTGCAGATGAAAGATGATGGCCGGATCGATATCACCGCTGCGAGTCCCCATTACCAGGCCTTCGAGCGGCGTCAGCCCCATGGAGGTATCTACCGACTGACCGTTCTTGATCGCGCAGACCGAGGCGCCGTTGCCCAGATGGCAGCTGATGATATTCAGTTCGTTCAGCGGTTTTTTCAGCTGTTCGGCTGCCTGCTGGGCAATGAAGTAATGACTGGTGCCGTGCATACCATAGCGACGAATGCCGTGTTCCCGGTACAAATGATAGGGAATGGCATAGAGGTAAGCCGGTTCGGGCATGGACTGGTGAAAAGCGGTGTCGAACACCGCCACCTGGGGCAGCTCGGGAAAGGAGCGGCGTGCCGAGGCGATGCCGATAAGGTGAGCCGGATTATGCAGCGGGGCCAGGCTGGCACAGTCTTCGATACCTTGTACCACAGACTCGTCAATTAATACCGACTGGGTGAATTTCTCGCCACCGTGCACCACCCGGTGGCCCACGGCCACCAGGCTGTTGACCAGCTCGGGGTAGGGGGACAGCAACTGTTGTACGATAAAGTCCAGCGCCTGCTGGTGGGCCGCACCGGCGCCCAGTTCGGCATTGCCCTTGTGGCCGTCGAATTTCCACTTGATGCGGGCTTCGGGAAGATAGAAACATTCGGCCAGGCCGGAGAGTTTTTCGTCGCCGTTTTCGGCATTGAGAATGGCGAATTTGAGCGACGAACTGCCGCAGTTAAGTACTAGAACCAGCTTGTTATTCATCAATCAACCTTTACATCAGGGATTATTACAATTTTTCTGCCTGAAACCAGTTTTCAGGCAATAAATGTCGGTGCAACTCTATCCTTAAGAGTAAAGCGTATTCCCAAGCGGGAACAACGCCGTTACCATCCCTGACTGCTTCGGCTTCGCCGGAGCATAATGAAGGTGGGATAATACCTTCGTCGTATTGTAAAATAACAGCACATACGTTTGTTTTTTTTGACTTGGGTCCATTAATGGCCACTTATCTGTCAAGTGGCGTCCAGCCCCGGAGGTACTATGGGCACTTTCACCACCACTCTGCACAGAGGCAGCGCCTATCTAGAGGTCTGGCCGAAAGAACGACAGCTGGCGATGCTGTTTCCCGAGTATCGTGTAATGGCTGCGACTCGCCTGGGGCTACGAGCCTTGCCGGCCCTGATCATGCTGAGTCTGCTGATGCAGTTTCAGCTGGGGGATCCCCGATACTGGCCTGGCGTGGTCGCCTCTGTGCTGTTTCTCACCAGCCTGCCGCTGCAGGGTCTGTACTGGCTGGGCAAGCGGGCCGATACCCGGCTGCCCCCGACCCTGGTGAACTGGTATCGACAGCTGTACGCAAAAATTGCCGCCACCGGCGTGCCCATCAAGGAACCGATAGCCCGGCCCCGTTATTTCGAGCTGGGAGAGGCCCTCAGTCTGGCCTTCAAGCAGCTGGACAAGTCCTTTATCCGGGATCTTTGAAGGGGGCACCAGCCTGCTTGCAAAAAACGGCGAGATTGGCGAGTCTGAGCCATCTCTCCGTAACCCTTGGCGAATCTGATGAATTTCTTGTCCCAGGCCATTCTGGCCCAACCCGAGCCGGACTGGCTGCAACTGCAGGCGTTACCCATTGCAGAAAGCGATGAATCGCTGGTGCCGCTGGGATTGGTGACCTCGCCGTTGCGTGTTTATCCGGCCTATTTCCACCTGGGCGTGCCCGGGGCGCTGAGCGACTGTTACGTGCGTCGCTCGGTATCGGCACAATTGCACAAGGCGGCCCGGCTGCTGCCCGCCGGCATCGAGCTGGTGGTGCTGGATGGCTGGCGGCCACTCATGGTGCAGCAATATCTGTTCAATACCCTGTCTGCAGCCATGCGGGAGCATCATGCCGACGACAGCGAAGCCGAGTTGTTGGCGCGTATCCGCCATTTTGTGGCGCCGCCCAGCAGTGACCCCAAGGCACCCAGCCCTCATCTGACCGGTGGCTCTGTCGATGTGACCCTGTGCGACGGTGAAGGTAACTGGCTCGACATGGGCACCGAATTTGACGATATCAGCCCCTGGTCTTACAGCGCTGCCTTCGAAGCTATCGCCAAGCCGTCTTCCAGAGAGGCCTACGTTATCGAAAACCGTCGCCTGCTGCACAGCGTGATGAAGCACGCCGGTTTTACTAATCTGGCCAGTGAATGGTGGCATTTCGACTACGGCAATCAGTCCTGGGCCTGGCACAGCAACGCCGCCGAGGCAAAATTTGGCGCCGCTTCTCTGGTGCCACTGGGGCAGCGTTGGCTGCGTCAGGTTGCGAACTTCGTGCAATAAGCACGTCGACGGGGTATTTTTATTGGTCTACTATGAGTCTCTTTTTCGTTGTATATGGCCGTTTACGGCCATTATCGACCGCTCGTGTCGCGATTTGCCTTGTTAATTTCGATTACAAATCCCTCGTTATTTAGCACATTAAAGTGTGACTCACCTCTCGTTTTATGACATTTGATCTTTTTCCTACCCCGGGCAGCGTTGCGTATTTTTAAATTAAAATGCGTTTCCGGATCAGGCTACTGCAGCATGGTTATTCTATCTTTTTATTATTTAACAAGTGCTTATGTGTTTTCGGTCGTGTCGAGAACGATGAGGGATATTGATCGGAATGAAATGTTATTCAAATGTTTCTTGGTGAGCGGGCTATGGATAAGAAATTCTAATCCCTGTGTTCCACTTGTGCTGACGGAGATTGAAGAGTATTTTTCTCCACACTTAACGATTGAGCATCGCTTAATCGTTAACCAATACCCTTTTGAGGGAATGTTCTGCTGATGCAGGGTGGTTTAATCAGAACAAAGGACGTTATATGAGTGACCTGGTTAATGGCATAAACAGTTATATATGGAGCTTACCCCTGATTTATCTGTGTCTGGGGGTAGGGTTGTACTTCTC
>JBFGZI010000102.1:0-7706 GCA_041586855.1 Oceanisphaera sp.
GATTGAGCTAGAGGGCTAAGTAATGAGCTTGAAACACACTCTGGAAAAGCTCGAACACCATTTCGAGCCGGGTGGTAAATACGAAAAGTTTTACGCCCTGTATGAAGCGGTTGCCACCGTGCTCTATACCCCGGGCATGGTGACCCGCAACGCCTCTCATGTACGCGACAGTATCGATCTGAAGCGCATCATGATCATGGTGTGGATGGCGACCTTTCCGGCCATGTTCTTCGGTATGTACAATTCTGGCGGGCAAACCATCAATGCCCTGATGAACATGTACAGCCCGGCGGAACTGGCCTCGGTCATTGACGGTAACTGGCGTTATGGCCTGGCACAAAGTTTAGGGGCAACCCTGGGCGACGGTGCCGGCTGGGGCAGCAAGATGCTGCTGGGCGCAACCTACTTCCTGCCTATCTACCTGACAGTGTTTATTGTCGGTGGTTTCTGGGAAGTGCTGTTTGCCACTGTACGCAAGCATGAAGTGAACGAAGGTTTCTTCGTGACCTCAGTGCTGTTCGCGCTGATTGTACCCTCGACTCTGCCCCTGTGGCAGGCGGCGCTGGGTATCACCTTCGGCGTGGTCATGGCCAAGGAAATCTTCGGCGGCACCGGCAAAAACTTCCTCAACCCGGCCCTGGCCGGTCGTGCCTTCCTGTTCTTCGCCTATCCGGCCGAGATTTCAGGTGACACCGTCTGGACCGCCGTTGACGGCTTCTCCGGCGCTACCGCTCTGGGCCAATGGGCAGCAGGTGGTCAGGCGGCGTTAGTGGATGCCAACACCGGTTCCATGATCAGCTGGATGGATGCCTTTATCGGTAACATGCAGGGCTCGATTGGTGAAGTGTCTACCCTGGCGATTCTGCTGGGCGGCCTCTTCATTGTCTACATGGGTATTGCCTCCTGGCGTATCGTAGTGGGCGTGATGATCGGCATGATTGCCACTGCAACCCTGTTCAACTTCCTCGGCTCCGATACCAATGCCATGTTCAGCATGCCCTGGTACTGGCACCTGGTGTTGGGTGGCTTTGCCTTCGGCATGATGTTCATGGCAACCGACCCGGTATCCGCTTCCTTTACCAACAAGGGTAAATGGTGGTACGGCGCTCTGATCGGCGTCATGGTGGTCTTGATCCGTGTGGTTAACCCGGCCTTCCCCGAAGGCATGATGCTGGCCATCCTGTTCGCCAACCTGTTCGCTCCCTTGTTTGACCACTTCGTGGTGCAGGCTAACATCAAACGGAGACTGGCTCGTGGCTAAGAAAGAATCTACCGGCAGAACCTTTGCCGTAATCGGCGTCTTGTGTCTGGTGTGCTCTGTGGTGGTATCCGGTGCAGCAGTCTTGCTGAAGCCGACCCAGCAGCGTAACCAGGCCCTGGACGTACAGACCAATATCGTTGCCGTCGCCGGCTTTGGCCGTGAAGACGTAGCCGAAACCTATGACCGCTTTATTGAGGCGCGTTTATTGGACCTGGCTACCGGTGAGTTCTCGGACAAACCGGCACAGGGCTATAACCAGCGCAATGCTGCCAAGGATCCCGCGACCAGCATCAAGCTGAGCCAGAGCGAAGATCCGGCGGGTATCCGTCGCCGCGCCAATCAGGTGCCGGTCTACATGGCCAAGGATGAAAACGGCAACCTGGACAGCATAATACTGCCCATTCATGGTCAGGGCCTCTGGTCTACCATGTACGCCTTCGTCGCTGTAGCACCCGATGGTAATACCATCAAGGGCATTACCTACTACGAGCAGGGTGAAACCCCCGGACTCGGCGGTGAGGTAGAAAACCCGGCCTGGCGTGCCCAGTTCGTCGGCAAGAAACTGTTCGACGACAACGGCAAGCCGGCACTGAAGGTAGTGAAAGGCGGTGCCCCCGAAGGCGCTCCCTCCAGCGTAGATGGCCTGTCCGGTGCTACCCTGACCTCCGACGGCGTGCAAAAAACCTTTGAATTCTGGCTGGGCGAACAGGGTTTCGGTCCTTTCCTGGCCAAGGTTCGTGAAGGAGAGCTGAAGAATGGCTGATAAAGCTGAAATGAAAAAGGTTCTGTTCGGTCCCATCGTCGGCAATAACCCCATTGCACTGCAGGTGCTGGGTATTTGTTCGGCACTGGCGGTGACCTCACAGATGCAGACGGCATTCGTCATGTCGCTGGCGGTTATCGCGGTAACGGCGTTTTCGAACCTGTTTATCTCGCTGATCCGTAACCAGATCCCCAACTCGGTGCGAATTATCGCTCAGATGGCGATTATCGCCTCTCTGGTCATCGTGGTGGATCAAATCCTCAAGGCCTATGCCTATGACATCTCCAAGCAGTTGTCGGTATTCGTCGGTTTGATCATCACCAACTGTATCGTGATGGGACGCGCCGAAGCGTACGCCATGAAGAGTCCGCCCATGATGTCCTTCCTGGACGGCATCGGTAATGGTCTGGGCTACGGTCTGATCCTGCTGGTGGTGGCGACCATTCGTGAGCTGTTCGGCTCCGGCACCTGGTTCGGCATCGAAATTCTGCCGCTGATCAAGAATGGTGGCTGGTATCAGGCCAACGGTATGCTGCTGTTGCCGCCGAGTGCCTTCTTCATCATCGGTGGCATTATCTGGGTACTGCGTACCTTCCGCCCCGAACAGGTAGAGGCCAAGGAGTAAAAGATGGAACATTATCTGAGTCTGTTTGTTCGTGCCGTCTTCATCGAGAACCTGGCCCTGGCCTTCTTTCTGGGTATGTGTACCTTCCTGGCGGTGTCCAAGAAGGTCAAGACCTCGTTTGGTCTGGGTGTGGCGGTAGTAGTGGTACTGACCATAGCGGTACCGGTCAACAACCTTATCTACAACTTTATCCTGAAAGATGGCGCCATGGTCGAGGGCGTGGATCTGAGCTTCCTGAACTTCATTACCTTTATCGGGGTAATTGCGGCGCTGGTGCAGATCCTGGAGATGACGCTGGACAAGTTTTTCCCGGCACTCTACAACGCCCTGGGCATCTTCCTGCCGCTGATCACCGTTAACTGCGCCATCTTCGGTGGCGTGTCCTTCATGGTGCAGCGGGACTACAACTTTTCCGAGTCCATCGTCTACGGCTTTGGCTCCGGTATTGGCTGGATGCTGGCAATTGTCTTGCTGGCCGGTCTGCGTGAAAAGATGAAGTATTCGGATGTGCCCGATGGTCTGCGTGGTTTGGGGATCACCTTTGTCTCCGCCGGCCTGATGGCGCTTGGCTTCATGTCTTTCTCTGGCATATCCCTGTAAACCCAGTGATAGAAAAGGAATAATCGATGGAAATCATTCTAGGCGTGGTCATGTTCACCGTGATCGTGCTGGTCCTGGTAAGCGTTATCCTGTTTGCCAAGTCCAAGCTGGTCGCGGAAGGGGATGTGACTATCAGCATCAACGACGATCCCGACAAGTCGATCACCACAGGCGCGAGTGGCAAGCTGCTCGGCGCTCTGGCGGCCAACGGCATCTTCGTTTCTTCTGCCTGTGGTGGCGGTGGTACCTGTGGACAGTGCCGGGTGCGCATTCTGGAAGGGGGCGGTGAAATACTGCCGACCGAACAGGATCACATCTCCAAGCGCGAGGCCCGTGAGGGCGAGCGTCTGTCTTGTCAGGTCAACGTCAAGCAGGACATGAAGATCGAGCTGCCGGAAGAAGTGTTCGGCATCAAAAAGTGGGACTGTGAAGTTATCTCCAACGATAACAAGGCCACCTTCATCAAGGAACTCGTGCTGAAGATCCCCAACGGCGAAAGCGTGCCTTTCCGTGCCGGTGGTTATATTCAGATTGAGGCGCCGCCTCATCATGTCAAGTATAAAGACTTCGATGTGCCCGAGGAATACCGGGAAGACTGGGACAAGTTCAAGATCTTCGAGCTGGAGTCCAAGGTAGACGAGGAAACCATCCGCGCCTACTCCATGGCCAACTATCCGGAAGAAGAAGGCATCATCATGCTCAACGTGCGGATTGCGACCCCGCCGCCACGTAACTGGAGCGCGCCTCCGGGCAAGATGTCTTCCTACATCTGGTCATTGAAGCCGGGTGACAAGGCCACCATTTCCGGTCCCTTCGGCGAGTTCTTCGCCAAGGACACCGACGCCGAAATGGTGTTTATCGGCGGTGGTGCCGGTATGGCGCCGATGCGTTCGCACATCTTCGACCAGCTCAAGCGTCTGAACTCCAAGCGCAAGATCAGCTTCTGGTACGGTGCCCGTTCCAGGCGTGAAATGTTCTATGTGGAAGACTTCGACGGTCTGCAGGAACAGTGCGAGAACTTCCAGTGGCATGTGGCACTGAGTGACGCACTGCCGGAAGACGAGTGGACCGGCTACACCGGCTTTATCCATAACGTGCTGTATGAAAACTATCTGCGGGATCACGACGCACCCGAAGATTGTGAATACTACATGTGTGGTCCGCCCGTGATGAACGCTGCCGTCATCAACATGCTCAAGGAACTGGGTGTGGAAGAAGACAATATTCTGCTGGATGACTTTGGTGGTTAAACACTGATGAGCTCTTGTGTAATCAAATGGCTGGCCCCCCTGGGGCTGGCCTTTTTATTGGTCGCCTGTAAACCGGCGTCGGTCGAACGTCCGCAGCAGCATCTGACCGGTAGCACCATGGGCACCTACTACTCGGTCAAGGTAGTGGATGTCGATGAGCCCCGGGCCCAGGCGCTGCAGACGGAGATAAACAGCCGTCTGGAACAGCTTAATGATCAGATGTCCACCTATCGGGAAAACTCGGAGCTCAGCCGCTTCAACCGGTATCAGGGGCAGGATCCTTTCCCGGTATCTACCGACACCGCCCGGGTGGTGACGGCGGCGCTGCAACTGGGGCGAATGACCGACGGTGCGCTGGATGTGACGGTCGGCCCATTGGTCAACCTGTGGGGCTTCGGTCCCGACGCCAGACCGAGCCGGATACCCGGTGAGTCACAGCTGGCAGAAACCCGGGCGCAAACCGGCCTGGAACACCTGCGGGTGGGGATCGATAGCGAAGCCGAGTATCTGTACAAGCAGCTGCCGGAGCTCTATGTGGACCTGTCCGCCATCGCCAAGGGCTTCGGAGTGGACCTGGTATCCGAGTACCTGAGTGAAGAGGGGGTGACCGATCACCTGGTGGAAATCGGTGGCGAGGTACGGCTCAGTGGCCTCAATCGTCACGGCCAGCCCTGGACCATAGCGGTGGAAAAGCCGGGCCCCGGTACCGGCTCGGTCCAACAGGTGATTGCGGTGGGCAACAGCAGCGTGGCGACTTCTGGCGACTATCGTAACTACTATGAACTGGACGGGCGACGGCTGTCTCATACCATAGAGCCCAGGACAGGTCGGCCCATTACCCATCAGCTGGCGTCGGTGACAGTGGTTCATCCATCCTGTATGATCGCGGACGGATTGGCGACCGCGCTGACGGTCATGGGACCCGAGCAGGCACTGGCGTTTGCCGAGCAACACCGGCTGGCGGTGTATCTGCTGACCAAGACGGAAGATGGCTTCAGAGTGGACATGACCAGCGCCTTCAAGAAGTATTCAAGAGGTTGATATGCTGTATTTTCTGATTACCTTTGCAGTCTTCGCCCTGGTGATTTTCGCCATGGCCATCGGCTATATAGTGCAGCGCAAGACCATTGCCGGCTCCTGTGGCGGCCTGGGTGGTGTAGGCATAGAAAAAGCCTGTGACTGCCCGGATCCTTGCGATAACCGCAAGAAGAAAATGGCCAAGGAAGAAGCCCGCAGGCAGATGCTGGGAGAAAACCGCATCATCTAAAAAGCAGGGACTGGGGATTAGGGAGTGGGTGCGCCGAGTTCGAGTCCCTATTCCCCACTTTGCCTTTATGCGCAAAATCATTCATGTCGATATGGACTGCTTCTTTGCCGCGGTAGAGATGCGGGCTCATCCCGAGTGGCGCGATATTCCGCTGGCCATCGGCGGCAGCGCTAGCCGGCGCGGGGTCATCGCCACTTGTAATTATCCGGCCCGGGCCTACGGCATACGCTCGGCCATGGCCAGCCATCAGGCGCTGCAACGGTGCCCGCACCTGCTATTGATCCCCGGCAACATGGCCGGGTACAAGGCGGTATCACAGCAGATCCGGGAAATATTTCATCGTTATACCGACCTGGTAGAACCTCTCTCCCTCGACGAAGCTTATCTGGACGTGACCGAAAGCCTCTGGTTTGGCGGCAGTGCCACCCGGATAGCCGAAGACATTCGCCGGGCCATCAGTGACGAGCTGCAACTGACCGCCTCGGCCGGAGTGGCACCGAACAAGTTTCTGGCCAAAATCGCTTCGGAAGAAAACAAACCGGATGGCCTCTTCGTACTGCCGCCCGCGGCGGTGGCTGATTTTGTTCGCCAGTTGCCGCTGGCCAAATTGCCCGGGGTGGGACGCAAGACAGCGGAAAAACTCGCCTCCATGGGGCTGGAGCACTGTGGACAGCTGAATGAGGTGGGCGAGAAGGAGCTGGTTCGTCGTTTCGGCAAGTTCGGCCGGCTGTTATGGCAGCGTGGCCAGGGTATCGACGAAAGGGAAGTGCAAACCGAGCGGGTAAGAAAGTCGGTGGGGGTCGAAACCACCCTGGTCAGCGATATTCAGCAGCCGGAGCAGGGAATACAGGTATTGCGGCGTTTATGGCCCGAGCTGATACGGCGGCTGGACCACCGCGCCATCAAAGGGCTGTGTATCAAGCTGAAATTCGATGACTTTACCCAGACCACACTGTCACGCCGTTGTGAGTTGCCACAACTGGCTCTGGCCGAACGGCTGTGTGTCGAAGCCTGGGAGCGAGCCCGGGGGCGTGGAGTTCGACTGGTGGGGGTGAGTGTCGAGTTATGTCACGAAGGTAATGAGCAGGTCGCTCAGGCTGAGCAACTGAGTTTTGAATGGTAAGCTTGTTTTAATCCTGGTTGGCGCCAGATCAGGCTTCCAGGTCGTTGTTTTTCCGTGGGGTAGTCAGGGTTTTCTCGTCCGAGGCCAGATAACCTGCGCTCAGGGCCAGAAACAGGGCAATGTAAGATCTCGTCATATTGGGTCCTCATATAAGCTTAGATGTCTAACTATCTTAACATATTGAAATCCAATTTAAAATATGACGGATCTGCGCCAGGGCAGAAACCGCCGTCAGGCTTGTGTACCGGTGGGCCTTTACCTGTTACTGGTTGCTGCCGTTCAGGTGGTCTTCTTCCACGAAGGTCCAGCCCTGGTTGGCGGCGGGAGAGGCCGGTTGCATACCGGTGGAAGAGGGCGCCACTATCACAGTGTTCTGGCTGTCTGCAGAGCCTTCCAAAGCCGGGCGATCCCGGCCGTCATCCGGTGCCGTTGCTGTAACACGGGTCGGTGCTTCATTGCGTTTATCGTACTGAATGCCGGGTGCCAGCTTGCGGGTTTCGTCCAGTACTTCACGACCAAAATCGATGATGCCACTGAAGATGTTGTTGGCCATGGCCGGCGCGGCCAGCAGGGTCAGCAGCAGATAAAATGGGGCGCTTTTCATGGTGGTTACCTCCGTTGAATTCTTGTCGAGAGCATAAGCCAAATCAGGCCTGCTGAATATTGAATATACCGTCCGACAGTCGATTGCTGACGTGTTGAATCGGAAATAGTGAGGGGTGAGGCGTAAAGGGTGAGGGAGAGTCCCCCTCACTCCTCACCTCTCACGTTGTTACCGTTCAGGAATGTGCTTCAGTACCCGCACCAGTAACTGCCA
>JBFGZI010000103.1:0-7633 GCA_041586855.1 Oceanisphaera sp.
ACCGGTGGCAACAAGGACATGAGCTGGACCGGGCAGATAGGGGAGACTCTGGCCAAAGAGGCGCGCCCTTTCATGCTGGAATTTTTGCACCGCCAGGGCTTCTGTGTGCGGTGAGATCATTGTGAGGGGTGAGGGGTGAGAGGTGAGGGGAAAGACGAAGCTTCACGCCTCACCCCTCAACGTCAGGTTTTGTCCGATAGCTTGATCACCAGCAAATCACAGCCGTTGATATCGAGAAAACCGGTCGAGTGAGAAAACAGGTGGCCAAGAAAGGGACGTTCAAGCTGGCGCCCGCAAATCAGCAAATCCGCCTGTTTTTCTTTTACCGCCAGTGCTACCGCCTGGCGCACATCGCCGTGCGGCAAAGACACACTGCTGGCATTACGTTGCTCCTCCTTGAGCATCTGCATGATTTCATGACCGCTTTCGAGGCGCAGCTTGTTTTTGAGCTGGCGTAAATCCAGGCTCAGACTCCCCATATACACCCCGCTCAGGTCGGGCTCGACATGAATGATATGCAGCCCTGCCTGATGACATTCGGCCAGTTCTACCGCTCGTTTCAACAGCGGCTTTTCCCTGTGATTCAGCTCCAGAGCAACCAGAATATTACGATAAGGCATAGTTCCCTCCTTGGAGCCGGCGGCATCAATACCACCGTCTTACAATCAGGATGTTACTTATTCGTCACTATTAGCCCTGCTGTCACCAAATGCAAGAACAGTCTCGCGGCCGGCACAGCGGCTGTCTGCCCACTGACGTCCCTAGCGCCCTGCCTGACAAGCCGGCAAAAGCTGTGTTAATCTTTGGCCTTCAGGAGGTCGGTTTATGATCCTTATTCTTACACTCGCAGCCCCCTTGTTTGGCGGGCTGTTTTACGTGGCCGCACTGCAGAGTGCCTTGCCGCCACGCCGCTGGGCCTTGCTGGGCTGCCTGTTCGGGCCGGCGGTTCTTCCTCTGTTCATGGCCAAGCGGCGTTGGTCGCTGGTGTGCGCCCGAGGCATGGCTTACGGCTTGCTGCGGGCCTGACTTGATCTGGCACAAGGCCGTTTCTCTGCTGTCTGTCGGGTGATCGCGATTGAGATTTTTTTGGAGTATTTGTGAGCGCATTGGAACAACTAATCTGGGGCGTCCTTGACTACATCGCCATGCCGCTGATGTTTCTACTGGGCTTTATCGGCGTATCGGTGGGGGCCTGTTTGATCCTGATGTGGCTGGATAAACGCCGGAGCTAGCTGCTGCAACAATCATCGCGAAGGTCAACAGGCCCTAGTATTGTTTTTTCAGGCTGGCCTCAGGGCCGGTTTTTTTATCTTTGTTTTCATCAAATTGTCATCCGGCCGCACTAGACTCTCCTCCGTTTTCAGCCCGAATAAAGCGCCTTAATCTCGCCTGGGGCGTAAAAAACGAACGATTTCCGGTGTAACTGTGTTCTTTATGTTGTATAGCTAAGGATAAGAATAAAAACAGCGTTCCTGCCACTTGAGTAAAGGGTGAGCTGGATCCTTGAGCACAACATTATGCAGGGGTATGATGCCCGCCATTGAAAAAGGCGGGTTCGCCTGAAAGTGAGGTGAAGATGAATATCTTTATCATGCGCCACGGGCAGTCGGCACAGGAAGCATCAAGCGATGCATTACGGCCGTTGACCGTACAGGGGAGGGATGAAACCTGTTTAATGGCGCAGTGGTTGGCACCGCAAGTACCGGTGTTCGATCGTGTGCTGGTGAGTCCTTATCTGCGTGCCAAACAAACCTGGCAGCAGCTCTCCAAATATATTTCTGGCACCCAGGTGGAAAGCTGTGAGGAGCTTACTCCCAATGCTGATGCGGATATGGCGGCCAGCTTGCTGCTGGCGTACGGCGATCTGCATCCCGGGGGCAACTTGCTGGTGGTCAGCCACATGCCCATGGTCGGCTTTCTGGTCGAGAGTCTTTGTCCAGCCACTATGGCGCCGATTTTCGTGACCGCGGGTATTGCCAAGGTGTCTTTCGGTAAAGGGCAGGGTGCTGTGTTCGATTGGCTGGAAGGGCCTCATAATGTGCGTCCTCATTATCAGCAACACTGCCAGGCGCTGGGGTCTTTGGGATAAAGACCTTGAATTGAGTGATAACAAGAAAACGGTTACCAGATCAAACAAAGCAGAGGTGCGACATGCGCATATTTAACAAATATCAGCCTTTGTTGATTGCCAAGTATGTAAAAACCTTTTTCAGTGGACGGTTATACATTCATGGCCGCGGGGCTTTCAGTTACGCCAAAGGGATACTGGTGATGCCGGAAAACGCCGATGACCGCCACCGCCGCACGGTACAGGAAATCAACCAGCTTATTGGCAAGATGCAAGCGTCGGCCGAAGCCGTGTAAATACAGCCATAAACGGTCAGCCATAAGCCGTAACTAAAACCGCGCCGCTTGCAGAACCGCATTTTTCCGGTCACTCAAGCGGCGTTTTGGATCTTTCCTCCGCCTGCATCCAGTCCTTTAGTCACAAGTCTGTCAGTCCGTAAAATATGCCCAGAGGTAACTGGGTAGCCTCTTCCGACACGCTAAACCGCATCCCTGCGACGCTCAGCACATGACGTCCTGTCATGTGATGGTCGGCTGAGGCTATCCCAGCCGCCTCTTTTTAGGCTTCGAGTCGTCAGTGAGCACCACTGACAGGCCACTCCACTGCCGACGGGAGGGCAAAGGGTGTCTGCTCAACCGATCATCCGCGCCAAGGATGGCGCGGTTTGAGCCCCCAGGGAGGGGTTTACGGCGTGTCGGCTGAGCAGTGCGCTTTGCCTGATGACATCATTAAGATCAACAGACCCTAAGAGACAGGCTGAAAACTGACGGCTTACAGCTTTGTTTTCCTCTAAATTTCGACTCTCAATAGTACCAGCAGGGCGGCGTTGCCACCCCAGCCACGGGTAGCCTGATGAAAGGCCAGCACCTGAGGGTGCTGTACCAGCCACATCGGCAGCCGCTGCTTCAGAATGTTCTTGCCGTGACCGTGCATGATGGACACACACTTCACATGCTGGCGCCGGGCTGCCACCAGCAACGCCGACAACTCTTCCTTGGCCTGTTCCTGGGTCAGACCATGCAGGTCCAGAAAAAACTCCGGCACATAGTCGCCCCGGCGCAGTTTTTTCAGCTCATAGGCCGAGGTGTCGGGGTCGCGATAGCGGGTCGGCCCTTCCTGATCCAGATAAGGTTCGTACACATCGGAAAAAGGATGCGCCTCGGCCCTGTCTTTGCGTACCATTTGCCGCTGTGCTTTCACCTTGACCGGCGCCCGGTGCGGACTTATGGTATCCTGCTTCAATTTGCGGACACCCTGCACCGCTGCCTTAAAGAGCGCTTTTTCGTCGTCTTCGGGGTTAGAGGTGGGGGACATGTCTGTATCCGATTATTAAAAAATAGCCATTTTATCGAGGCGGAGGGGTTTTGGACACGCTTTTTAATGATGAAGCACTTATTGAGCTGCACACTGTAGGTGATTGGTTGCGTTTTGCCGTCAGCCGTTTTCAGCAGGCCGGCCTGTTTTATGGCCACGGTACCGACAACGCCTGGGACGAAGCGGTGCAGCTGATACTGCCGTTGCTCCATCTTCCCCAGGACTGCCCGCCTCAGGTACGGGATGCCCGCCTGCTGACCAGCGAGCGACAAGTCCTGCTCGATGCCCTCAAGATGCGGGTAGAACAGCGCATTCCCACTCCTTATATTACCCACACCGCCTGGTTTGCCGGTTACGAGTTTCATGTGGACGAGCGGGTGTTGATCCCGCGCTCGCCCATCGCCGAGCTGATTGAAGGCCGCTTTGCCCCCTGGCTGAGCCTGGAGCCCCGTCGCATCATGGACCTGTGCACCGGCTCTGGCTGCATCGCCATCGCCCTGGCCCACGCCTTTCCGGATGCCGAAGTGGACGCGCTGGATATTTGCCGTGACGCGCTGGATGTGGCGGAAATCAACATTCAGAACCACGGTCTGGAACAACAGGTGATCCCGATAGAATCGGATCTGTTCTCGGCGTTGCCGGCAGGAGACCAGTACGACTTGATCGTGGCCAATCCGCCCTACGTGGATGCCGAAGACATGAGCGATCTGCCCGAAGAGTTCCAGCACGAGCCCGAGCTGGCGCTGGCGTCCGGCTGCGATGGCCTCGACTTTACCCGTCGCCTGCTGGCCCAGGCCTGCGACTTCCTTACCGAAGACGGCATTCTGGTGGTGGAAGTGGGTAACAGCCAGATCCACATGGAAGAGGCCTATCCTCAGCTGCCACTGTTGTGGGTGGAATTCGAGCACGGCGGCCACGGCGTCTTCGTGATCAGTCGACGCGACCTTGAACCCTTTCGGGACCAGTTTTAAATATCAATAAAGGAAATCACAGATGGCAGGGAACAGTATCGGCACCCTTTTTCGCGTTTCAACCTTCGGTGAGAGCCATGGCCTGGCCCTGGGCGCCGTGGTCGATGGCGTACCGCCGGGCATAGAACTGAACGAAGAAGACTTGCAGCAGGATCTGGACCGGCGCAAGCCGGGCACCTCCCGCTTTACCACCCAGCGGCGAGAAGCGGATCAGGTCAAGATCCTGAGCGGCGTGTTTGAAGGCAAGACCACGGGCACCTCCATCGGCCTGCTGATCGAAAACACCGATCAGCGTTCCAAGGATTATTCCGCCATCAAGGATCTGTTTCGTCCGGGCCATGCGGATTACACCTATCACCAGAAGTACGGCATTCGCGACTATCGTGGTGGCGGCCGTTCTTCGGCGCGCGAAACCGCGATGCGGGTGGCCGCCGGTGCCATCGCCAAGAAGGTGCTGGCCAAGTACGGCGTGTCCATCTTTGGCCACCTGACCCAGCTTGGTCCGATCAAGGCCGAGGCGTTCGACAAGAGCCTCATTGAAACCAATCCCTTCTTCTTTGCCGATGCGGGCAAGCTGGACGCGCTGGACGAATACATGCGTGACCTGAAAAAAGAAGGCAACTCCATTGGTGCCAAGATCCAGGTGGTGGCTCAGGGTGTACCTGTGGGGCTGGGTGAGCCGGTGTTCGACCGTCTTGACGCCGACATTGCCCACGCGCTGATGAGCATCAATGCGGTTAAAGGCGTGGAAATCGGCGACGGCTTTGCGGTGGTGGAGCAGAAAGGCTCCGATCACAGAGACGAACTGACTCCGGAAGGTTTTACCAGCAACCATGCGGGCGGCATTCTGGGCGGTATTTCCAGCGGCCAGGACATAGTGGCCAGCATAGCGCTCAAGCCGACCTCCAGCATCATGGTGCCGGGCAACACCATAGACACCACCGGTGACGCGGCCGAGCTGGTGACCCGTGGTCGTCACGACCCTTGTGTGGGTATTCGTGCCGTGCCCATCGCCGAGGCGATGCTGGCCATAGTGCTGCTCGACCATCTGCTGCTCAACCGGGGCCAGAACGCCGAGGTGCTGACCGGAACGCCGAAGCTGAGTTAACCTATGTGAAGCGTGAAGCGTGAAGTGCAAGGAGTAAGGTGGAGGTCTGCTGACCTTTGCTTGCCTGCTGCCAGCGGGTAGAATAGCGGTCCTGAACAGAGGGCCGCTTTTTATTATGTCATTTTGCTACCGGGATCTGATTTCCCTGTTTAACCAAAGCTTCGCCGCCACGTACAATACGCGCCTCGAGCGGGGCGATGACGAACCCATTTATCTGCCGGCCGACGCCGAGGTGGATCATCATCGCATTATTTTTGCGCATGGCTTTTTTGCCAGCGCCCTGCACGAAGTGGCCCACTGGCTGCTGGCGGGCGAGGCCCGGCGCACCCAGGTGGATTATGGCTACTGGTATTGCCCGGATGGTCGTGATGGCGAACAGCAACAGCAGTTTGAAGCGGTGGAAGTCAAACCTCAGGCCATCGAATGGGCGCTGTCCTTGTGTTGTGGTTTTCACTTCAACGTGAGCTGCGACAACCTCAACGGCAGCGTGGAGCCGGACAGGCACGCCTTCAAGGCGAAGGTGCGGGAGCAGGCGCTGCGTTACCTGAAGCAGGGCTTTCCGCCCCGGGTCCAGACGCTGATGGTGACCTTACGGCGTCATTACCGGCGCCCGGAACTTACGGCGGCCGACTTCAGCTAATACCTGATACCAGGTTGTAGCCGCAAGCGAAAGGCGAACGGCCGTTCGAGTCGCTTTCAGGCTTGGACTAGCGGTGCTTATTTTGGCTTATAGCCGCCGGCTTATGGCTTATGGCTTATGGCTTGAAACTATCTTTCAGTGAGGGCAGTGATGTTTAAGATTGGCTTGATTATCAACCCCCTGGCCGGGCTGGGCGGCAGCGTGGCGCTCAAGGGCAGCGACGGCATGGCCGAACAGGCGCTGGCGCTGGGGGCCGAACCCCGGGCGCTAAAGCGTACTCAGATAGCGCTGGCCGAGCTGTCGGCCCTCAAAGACAAGTTCGTTCTTTACACAGTAGCAGGCGACATGGGCGAAACCGTGTGCCGCCAGTTGGAGTTGCCCGTCGAGGTCTGTTATCAGCCCGCCAGCCCCACCACCGCCGCCGATACCCGTCATGCGGTTACCGCCCTGGTGGAGCAGGGTATCGACTTGTTGCTGTTCGCCGGTGGTGATGGCACTGCCCGGGATGTTTGCGCCGCCGCACCCGACAGTCTCTGCGTGCTGGGTATTCCCGCCGGGGTGAAAATTCATTCCGGTGTCTATGGCGTTACGCCGGCCGGCACCGGCCGCCTGCTGGCCATGCTGGTGCGCGGCGAGCCGGTCAGTTTGCTGGCAGCGGACGTGATGGACATCGACGAAGCCGCCTTTCGTGAAGGACGGGTGCATGCCCGCCGTTACGGTGAAATGCTGATCCCCGGTGATCTTAGCTATGTGCAGGCGGTCAAGGTGTCCGGCGTGGAGTCGGACGAACTGGTGCTGACCGACATCGCCGATGACATCATTGAACGGATGGAAGAACACGACGACTGCTATTTCATCATGGGCTCCGGCGGCACAGTGGCGGCGGTGATGGAGCGGTTGGGGCTAGAGAATACCTTGCTGGGCGTGGATCTGGTTTACCAGAAACGCCTGGTGGCTTCGGATCTGGATGCCAGAGGCCTGTATCAACAAATCAGGGATAAACAATGCAAGCTGGTGATCACCCTGATCGGGGGCCAGGGCCATGTATTTGGCCGTGGCAATCAACAGCTGAGCCCCGAGGTGATCAAGGCCGTGGGGCGCGACAATATCTGGCTACTGGCGACCAAGACCAAGCTTAATTCGCTGCAAGGCCGCCCGTTGCGAGTGGACACCAATGATTTCGAACTGGACCGAGCGCTTGGCGGCCTGATACGAGTGATCACTGGCTATCATGATGAAGTTCTGGTGCGGGTGGCAAACCCGGAAGACGAGGCGCAATAAATGAATATTTTTGAATTTGAACGGCTGCTGCTGGCAGAAATCGACGGCAATATCGCCACCGCCACAGACGACCAGCTGTTTGCCGGTGGTTACCTGCGCGGGCATATTACCCTGTCGGTTGCCCAGAGCGAAATCGCCGGTCGCAACCACGTGCGGGACGTAAAGGCCCGGGTCAACACCAGCCTCAACCAGGCCATTTTGAGCGGTGAGCTGAACGATGATGATCAGAAACTGGTGCAGTCGTTCTGGGC
>JBFGZI010000104.1:0-7570 GCA_041586855.1 Oceanisphaera sp.
GCGGCGGCGCTGCCTCCCAGGTTGGACAGCTGTTCGGTGTGCCCCTTGATGGCGAGGCCGTGCGCCTTGGCGGCGGCATAGACCCGCTCGCACTGCTCGACCGAGAAGGCGATGTTTTCGCAGAACACATCCACCGCATCGGCCAGCCCTTCGGCGGCCGCCGTCGGTATCATCCGGCTGCACACCAGATCGATGTAGCCATCGGCGTCGTCCTTGTATTCCGGCGGCAGAGCGTGAGCGCCGAGCAAGGTGGTGACCACCCGCACCGGCAGCTCGCGGCCAAGACGACGCGCGACCCGCAGCATCTTCAATTCGTTTTCCAAATCCAGGCCGTAACCGGACTTGATTTCAACTGTGGTCACGCCGTCGGCCATCAGAGCCTGCAGGCGGGGCCTGGCACTCTCGAACAGCTCGTCTTCGGAGGCGGCGCGAGTGGCTCGCACCGTGCTGATGATGCCGCCGCCGGCCCGGGCGATCTCTTCGTAGCTCGCTCCTTCGAGCCGGGCTTCAAACTCGCCGGCCCGGTTGCCGCCAAACACCAGGTGGGTGTGGCAGTCAATCAGCCCGGGGGTCATCAGGGCGCCCTTTACGTCGATGCGCTCGAAACCGGATTGCTCAGTGGCGTTCAGTTCGCTCATCGGCTTGAGCCAGGCGATCCGGCCCTCCTTCACGGCCACCGCCATCGGCTCGGCGGCGCCGTTCAGGCCATCAAACAGAGAGGCATTTACCCAGAGGCGATGTGATGACTGATTCATGAAAGCGTCCTTGATGCGTTATTTGTATATACATTTAAACCTATTTTTTTTATCTGGCAACCCCTTAAAACCAAATTAACCAAAAAAATTGACCAAGCCCACATTAAAAATATACATATCATTAACTTTATTTTATTTTGTATATACATTGGTCATTCATTACCCTCAGTGCTTACTTATCACCAGTTACAAGGAGTTCCTATGAATCAGGTTACGGAGCAATCTAACGCCCCTGCCAAGGCTATCGGCCGGCTGCTCGGGTTAAGTGCGATTGGCATATTTATCTTCTTCATCCCCATCAGCCTGCAGGGCAAGACCAGTATACCGCTGGATCACATGGTCGGCTGGCTTCGCGGCGCCCTGGGTGAAGCCGGCGCCGGCTGGTATGCCATGGCGATGATAGTGGCCGGGGCAGTTTACCCGCTGATCACCGGCCGCTGGAAGGACAGCCTGACCGATCGCATTTTTCTGCTACTGAAGTGGCTGGGGGTGGTCGCCGGCGTGCTGGCGCTGACCGGCGCCGGGCCCGCCGCCCTGCAAACGCCGGACATGCTGCCGTTTCTGTTCAACAAACTGGTGATTTCGGTGGGGCTGATCGTGCCCATCGGCTCGGTGTTTCTGGCCTTTCTGGTGGGTTATGGCCTGCTGGAAGCCATCGGTATCCTGGTCCAGAAACTGATGCAGCCCATCTGGCGCACGCCGGGTCGCTCCGCCATCGATGCGGTGGCCTCCTTCGTCGGCAGCTATTCCATCGGCCTGCTGATCACCAACCGGGTCTATGTGTCCGGCCATTACTCGGCCCGGGAAGCGGCCATTATCGCCACCGGTTTTTCCACCGTGTCCGCCACTTTCATGATTATCGTGGCCAAGACCCTGGATTTGATGCCTATCTGGAACCAGTATTTCTGGCTGACTCTGCTGATCACCTTTGTGGTCACCGCCATCACGGTTCGGCTGCCGCCGCTGTCACGGCTGGATAACCAGGCCGAACACAGGGAGCCGGCCTGTGAGAACGGTAACCGCTTAGGCGTAGCCTGGCAGAATGGGCTGGAGATTGCCGAGCAGGCACCTAGCCTGGGCAGGAGCGTGGTCGACAACTTCAAGGATGGCCTGGTGATGACCATCAGCATACTGCCGTCCATCATGTCGGTGGGGCTGATTGGCCTGCTGGTGGCCAAGTACACGCCGATGTTCGACTGGCTGGGTTATCTGTTCTACCCGGTGACCTGGCTGTGGGGCGTGGAAGACGGCATGCTGTTGTCCAAGGCGACCGCCTCGGGACTGGCAGAAATGTTTCTGCCGGCACTGCTGATGGCCGAAGCCGACTTTGTTGCCCGCTTCGCCGCCGGCGTAGTCTGCGTGTCGTCGATACTCTTCTTCTCGGCGTCCATTCCCTGCATTCTGGCCACCCGCATTCCATTACGGGTCGGTACTCTGATGCTGGTGTGGTTTATCCGCGCCTTTCTGAGTCTGCTGCTGGCCATTCCCGTGGCCATGCTGATCGCCCCTTAAGCCCTCACCATCCTTCCCCGCCCGGCCGCTGCGGCGCGCCGGGCTGGCTCCAACTGCAGCTTACCGTTAAGATGTCGCCTTTTACACGAGACGACCTCATGGCCCTGACCGCCACTCTGCATAAAGTCCGCATGAATATCAGCGACTTGCACCGACATTATTATCAGGAACACAGCCTGACCGTAGCCCAGCACCCCTCCGAAACCGACACCCGGCTCATGGTGCGCCTGCTGGCCTTTATGCGCCACGCAGATGAGGATTTGAGCTTTACCAAAGGCCTGAGCACCGACGACGAGCCGGAGCTATGGCAGAAAGCGCCGGATGGTCGCATCCTGCTCTGGGTGGAATTGGGTGAGCCCAGCGTCAAGCGCATCAAGCAGGCGCTGTCACGCGCCGAACAGGTGGTGGTTTACAGTTATGGCGGGCGCAGCGCCCTGGAATGGTGGAACAAGCATCAGACCGAACTGAGCCAGTTGCCCCGGCTGCAGATTTATCACCTGGCCGACCCGCAACCGGCCCGGCTGTCCGGGCTATGTGCCCGCAGCATCGACCTCTTTGCCACCCTGCAGGAAAGTGAAATTCAGCTCACCGATGGCGAGCACAGCCTGGATTTGATGCTCGACCAGTGGCGGTAATTTCGGGGATTAGGGATTAGGGATTAGGGATTAGGGATTAGGGATTAAGGATTAGGGATTAGGGATTAGGGATTAGGGATTAGGGATTAGGACGGAGCTTGTAGGCCCGGTTTTAACCGGGCAAGGGTGCTTCATGTTGCATGGTTTGCCCGAATAAATTCGGGCCTACAGATTAGGGTCTGTGAATCCCTATTCCCTATTCCCCAGTCCCTAATCCCTACAGTTTCAGCGTTGACCGCAGCTTGTATTTGTCGCCCGGATGCCAGAGCCGGGCAAAACTGACCAGCTGATGCAACGACCAGGTACGCCGGGTCACCAGCAGACAGGGGGAGTCTGACGATATCTGCAGCCAGTCACGCACCTCATCGGGCGCCATTCGGGCCTCTACTATATGTTCCAGATCCGACAGCGGACAATGCTCCACCAGATAGGCATTGGGGGTCTGCTGGCTGAAATCGCACTGCAGATAGCCGGGCGCCAGCGTCGGATGCACGAAGCGTTCTTCCACCTGAATGGGCACCCCGTTTTCCTTGTGCACTATTACCGAATGAAACACCCGGGCATTGAGCCGTATTCCCATATGCAGAGCCACTTCCTCGTTGGCTCGGGTCGCTTTCAGCACTATGACGCTGTTACTGTATTCGTGACCTCGACTTCGCACCTCGTCGGCAATATTGTTGATATCTGCCAGGGGGGATTCGGCTTTGGGCTCGGTCACGAAGGTGCCCAGTCCGGCCCGACGCATCAGGTAGCCTTCCTGCACCAGATCCCGAATCGCCTTGTGGGCCGTCATCCGGCTGACCTTGAATTGCCCGGCCAGCTCCTGCTCGGGCGGTATCTGCTGATGTAACGGATACTCCCCGGATTCTATTCGAACCAGGATATGCTGCTTGATCTGCTGATAAAGGGGTATGGATTGGGTCACGTGGCCTCCTGTCACAATTTTAATTGTACATACAATTGCCAGCCTGTCACATACAAGCCGCATTAAACCATGAACCGGATCCCGTCAGGACTTTAAACAGCCTTCGATTTACGCTATGGTGCGCGCAAATTCAGTCAGCCATCGGCAGGAATACCTTGGAAAAACATGAAGAAGTGCTGGTGGCGCTGCGCCAGATCATCCGTGCCATCGACCTTCACTCCCGCCAGCTCAGCAAAGCCTCCGGCCTGACCGGCCCTCAGCTGTTGCTGTTGCAGGCCATCAGCGTGCATGGCGACATCACAATGCGAAAGCTGGCCCAGGCCACACACATGAGCCAGGCCACCGCCACCACCATTATCGACCGGCTGGAGCAGAAACAGCTGGTACGGCGGGAACGCAGTCAAACCGACAAGCGCAAGGTGCACGCCGTGCTGACCGAGGATGGCAAAACCAAGCTCAAGACGGCGCCAAGACCCTTGCAGGAAAGCTTCCTCCAGCGTTTTCAGGCATTGGAAGCCTGGGAACAAAACCTGCTGCTGTCTTCGGTACAGCGGATTTCGTCAATGATGAACGCCGACGATCTGGATGTGGCGCCCCTGTTGCAGGTCGGCAGCCTGCTGCACGAATAAGATAATGTGAGGAGTGAGGGGTGAGGGGTGAGGTGTGAGGAGTAAAATCCTCCCCCCTCACGCCTTACTATTCACCCTTCACGCTCTTATCCTTACGCCTCACACTGCCGATTACACCTCCAGGCTGATGCCGATATTCGACACTCCGCCCTGGGCGGCGAAGTCCCGTATGGCCAGAATGGTGTCAGCCTCTCTCGGCTGGCCCACTCGCTCCAGCAACTCTACCTGAAACTCCATCTCCGCCATCATTAGTTCGTTTTCGTACAGCTCCTCTTCACTCAGATCCCGTTCTGCCAGCAGTTCGGCAAAACCGGCGACGGTACCGAGCGAGGCGTTGCTGGCTTCGATGGCTTCCTCACCGATACGACAAATCACCGAGTTGTAGGCGGCTCCCAGCGCCACACAGGCATCCAGTGCCGGGTAAGCGCCGTAGTTATCAAAACGGGAAGGATCGGGAATAAAGGCTTCGAATGATTCAAGCTCGGCAGTCAGATCCACCTTGGATCCCTTGACCGTCAGATAGGTCCAGAGTGTGTTCAGCGTCGAGCGCAGACGCTCTCCGTTACCGAACTCGGACGTATCGCTGAACAGCCGGTAATTGGGATACATCCGTTCGGCCAGCGCCAGGGCAAACACCGTTTGCTGCCATGGAGCCAGCTTGTTGATTTTTTTATAAAATTTATCACCGAACACGGATATTTCCTTGTGGTTGGGGCTGCCGCCTGGTGGCCAATATGACCGTTTGCGGCCAAGGCTCACATTTTATGCGGGAAACACTGGTATAAGTTTATGCTTGTGCCATTGTCTCATAAAACGCTGATACAAAAAGCATGTTGAGGAGAGAAGGTATGGCCAATCATACCCTGTTACTGATCAGTCAGGACAACGCCGAATATCAGGCGCTGTTGCAGCAGGCCTACCTGCCCGGACTGACCATTCTGGCTCCCGAGCAGGAAGCGGATATCCAGGCGGCACTGGCCAGGGCCGACATACTGCTGGGCGAGCCGGCCCGCATTCGTGAGCGCCTCAAGCATGCTCGCGCGCTCAAGTGGGCCCAGTCCACCTACGCCGGGGTCGAGCCCCTGCTCGACTCCAATTGCCGCCGGGATTATCAGCTCACCAATATCAGAGGCATCTTCGGCCCCCTGATCAGTGAATATGTCTTTGCTCATCTGCTGTCGCTGACCCGGCATCTGCGCCATTACCGGGAGCAGCAGCGGTTGCACAACTGGCAACCCCTGCCCTATCACAGTATTCGCGACAAGACGATACTGATCATAGGTACCGGCAGCATAGGCCAGCATATCGCCCACACCGCGGCTCACTTCGGATTTAAGGTGCTGGGCATCAGTCGTTCCGGGCGAGAAGCTCCCGGCTTCGATCATACCTATCAGCTTCCTGCGTTGAACAAGGTGCTGCCCAGAGCCGATGTGGTGGTGAGCGTACTGCCCTCCACCCCCCAGACCCGCGGCCTGTTCAACAGCGAACGCATGGACTGCTTCAAACCCGGGGCCATCTTCTTCAACGTGGGCCGGGGCGATGCGGTGGATGAAAACGCCCTGATCCAGGCGTTGCGTCACGGCAACATAGGGGCGGCGGTACTGGATGTGTTTGCCACCGAGCCGCTTCCCGCCGCCAGCCCGCTGTGGGACATGCCCAACGTGGTCATCACTCCCCACAACGCCGGCTACAGCTTCCCGGATCAGATTGTTACTCGTTTCAGCCGCAACTATCTAAGGTACATAGAGGGCCAGCCGATGGAAGGCCTGGTGAATTTCAATCTGGGGTACTGATGGACGCCGAATTCGAACAACTTTTGCAGAAGGTTCGGGCCTGCCGTCTGTGTGAAGCCCAGTTGCCGCTGGGGCCCAGACCTGTAGTACAAATGGCGCCACAAGCCCGCATCATGATCATCGGTCAGGCGCCGGGTCTGCGTGTTCATGAAACCGGTATTCCCTGGAACGATCCCAGTGGCGACACCCTGCGCCGCTGGCTGCAGCTGAGCCGGGAGCAGTTCTACGATCCTGAAACCATCGCCATCATGCCCATGGGCTTCTGCTACCCGGGCCGGGGCAAGAGCGGTGACTTGCCGCCCCGCCCCGAGTGCGCCCCCGCCTGGCATGAGCAACTGCTGGCCGCCCTGCCTCATGTCCAACTCACCCTGTTGATAGGGCAATATGCCCAGCGTTATTACCTGGGCAAGCAATATCGTACCCTGACCGAAACGGTTCGCCACTGGCGGGACTTCGCCCCCGAGCGCCTACCCCTGCCCCATCCTTCGCCACGCAACCGTCGCTGGCTGAGCCAGAACCCCTGGTTCGAACAGGAAGAACTGCCGGCCCTGCGGGCACGGGTACATCAAGTGTTAGAGCTGTAAGCGATCAGCTAAAGATAGACACCTTCTTTAGGGTCTGTGTTTTTCTGACAGCTTAAAGCCTGTCTCTTGGTCACAAATCTAGAGTAGAAAAATCGCTTGGTTTTTAGCTCAATGTTTGCACTTCGGCCATAGGGCCCGCTCCGCCGACTCGCCGTGAACCCATCCTTGGGGGCTCAGCCGCGCCATCCGTGGCGCGGATGGTCGGCTGAGCAGATCCCTCTGTCCTCCTTGAGGCTCCGGCGTCGCCTGTTCGTGATGCCAACAGCTAGCTCGGGCGTCAAGAAGAGGCTGCAGGGATTGCCTCAGCCGACCGTCAAATGCCAGGGATGGCATTTGCTGAGCGTCACAGGGATGTGCTTGTAGCGTGTCGGAAGAGGCAACCCTGTTGCCTCTTTATTCCACACGTTGATTTGTGACTAAGACAAGCTTAAAACTTATCGCTGACAGCTATTTTTGGCTGCTATTTTCAGCCCCGTTTAGGTACCAAATGAGATAACATGAACAGGCTGGCGGCCACCACTACCACGGAGGGGCCGGCGGGGGTATCGTGACTGATCGACAATTGCAGACCGCCGACTACGGCAATCATGCCCAGACCGCTGGCATACAGGGCCATTTGCTCCGGCGTGTGGCTGAAGCGCCGGGCGGTGGCGGCGGGGATGATCAGCAGTGAGGTGATGATCAGGGCGCCGACAAACTTCATCGCCACCGCGATCAGCACGCTTATCATCAGCAGC
>JBFGZI010000105.1:0-7523 GCA_041586855.1 Oceanisphaera sp.
CTGCTCAGCCGACCATCCGCACCACGGATGGTGCGGCTGAGCCTACATGGAGGTATTCACGGCGTGTCGGCGGAGCTGGCCCTTTGTCCGACCTTTGCAGAGCAACCAAATAGATCAGTTATTTACTCTGTTTGGTATTACTTATTACTGACCAGGGGCCGGCGCCGTCGCTGTCTGACGCCGTCCAGGGTATAGATCACCAGCGCCACCCAGATCAGGGCGAAGGTGATGATCTTGTCCTGGGTGAAGGGCTCGTCGTAGAGCAATACCGCCAGCAGGAACATCAGGCTGGGGCCCAGGTACTGGAAGAAGCCGAGGGTGGACAGCCTGAGCCGTTTGGCGGCGCCGGCGAACAGCAGCAGCGGCGCCGTGGTCACCACCCCGGCGGCCATCAGCCAGAGATTGGTGTTCAGCGAATTACTGCTCATCTGGCTGGTGGCGCTGTCGGCAAAACCCCACAGATAGAGGGCGGCGACGGGCAGCAGCACCAGGGTTTCCAGCATCAGGCCGGTAAAGGGATCCACCGGCACCTTCTTGCGAATGAGGCCATAAAAACCGAAGGAAATGGCCAGCACCAGCGCCACCCAGGGCAGGCTGCCGAATACCAGCAGCTGTATCACCACGCCGCTGGCCGCCAGCCCTACCGCCAGCCATTGCATGGGCCGAAAGCGTTCGCCCAGAAACAGCATGGCCAGCACTATATTGAACAGCGGATTGATGTAATAGCCCAGGCTGGCATCCAGCATGTGGTCGTTATTCACCGCCCAGATAAACACCAGCCAGTTGAGCCCTATGATGGTCGACGATATGACCAGCATCAGCAGATGCTTCGGCTCGCGCAACATGGCCCGAACCCGCGGCCAGTAGCCGAGCCCGCTTATCAGCGCCAGCAGCAGCAGGAAGGACCAGATCACCCTGTGGGTCAGGATTTCGTAGGCCGGTACCTGCGTCAGCTGCTTGAAGTACATGGGGGCTATACCCCACAGGAAATACGCCCCGAGCGCAAACAGGGCACCCTGGGTAGACTGGTCTTTTTCCATGGTCAGAAGTCTGGTAAGAGGCTAAAGTCCCAGTGTAACGACAATATGCCGAGGCTGACCAGCAGCAAATGTCACTGGCCTGGCTCGACCACGATGATGGCCGGAACGGCCTCGGGGCCGGGCCGGTTTATTGTTGTCGGGCTCTGCTTTACAATGTTCTTTCGCTTTTACCCCTGCAGGCCGAAATGAACTCCTTGACCGAAGAACCTGAGTCCGTTCCCATTCCCGACACACCGCTGGCGGTGTTGCAGCAGGTGTTCGGCTACCAGAGCTTTCGTGACGGCCAGCAGGAGATCATAGACACCGTGATTGCCGGGCGCGACGCCCTGGTGATCAAGCCCACCGGTGGCGGCAAGTCCATCTGTTACCAGATTCCCGCCCTGTTGCGCCCCGGCCTGACTATAGTGGTGTCGCCGCTGATCTCCCTGATGAAGGATCAGGTGGATACTCTGGTGGCCAACGGGGTGGCGGCGGTCTATATCAATAGCTCGCTGAGCCGGGAAGAGATGCTGCGTCACTTCACGGCCATGCGCCGGGGTGAGCTAAAACTGGTCTATGTATCGCCGGAGCGGCTGCTGCAACATGAATTCATGGAGCGGATCGGCGAGCTGGAGCTGGGACTGTTCGCCATCGACGAGGCCCATTGTATTTCCCAGTGGGGTCATGACTTCCGGCCCGAATACGCGGCCCTGGGGCGACTCAAGCAGTGGTTTCCCCATATTCCGGTGATGGCGCTGACCGCCACCGCCGACGAGGCCACCCGCCAGGACATGCTGAGCCGGTTGAGCCTGACCGATCCTCTTATTCATATCTCCAGCTTCGACCGGCCCAATATTCGCTACACCCTGGTGGATAAATTCAAGGGTATCGATCAGCTGTTGCGTTACGTGGCCGAGCAACCGGGTCACTGCGGCATCGTCTATTGTTCCAGCCGCAAGCGGGTGGAAGAGGTGGCCGAACGGCTGCTGGCCCGGGGCCACAAGGCAGCCAGCTATCATGCGGGGTTGCCGCTGGAGCTGCGCCAGTCGGTACAGGAGCGGTTTATCCGCGACGATCTGGACATAGTGGTGGCCACCGTCGCCTTCGGTATGGGCATCGACAAGCCCAATGTGCGCTACGTGGTGCACTACGACATTCCCAAGAATATCGAGTCCTACTATCAGGAAACCGGCCGTGGTGGTCGTGACGGCCTGCCGGCGGAAGCACTGCTGCTCTACGATCCGGGCGATGTAGGCCGGGTGCGGCGGCTGCTGGAAAACAGCGACAACCAGCAGCAGGTGCAGGTAGAGCTGTACAAGCTCAACGTGATGGCGGCCTTTGCCGAGTCGCTGACCTGCCGGCGTCAGGTGTTGCTCAACTACTTCGGTGAATACCAGCGCGAACCCTGCGGCAACTGCGATATCTGCCTGGATCCGCCCAAAAGCTACGATGGCACCGAAGATGCGCAAAAGGCGCTGTCCTGCGTTTATCGGGTAGGACAGCACTTCGGCGTCATCTATGTGGTGGAGGTGTTACGTGGCGCGGACACCCAGCGTATTCGCGAACATGGCCACGACAAGGTCTCCACCTATGGGCTCGGCAAAGACAAGAGTCAGGAGCACTGGGTCAGCGTCATTCGCCAGCTTATTCATTCGGGGCTGCTGACTCAGAACATTACCCGCAACATGGTGCTGCAGCTGACCGAGGCGGCAAGACCTGTGTTGCGCGGCGAGGCCGGCTTGCAACTGGCGGAGCCCCGGCTGGTCAGGGTAAAGCAGAAAGACAAGGGTGAGGCGGTGCTGAGCCGGGCCGAAGACAGGGCCTTGTTCAAGGAGCTACGACAACTGCGCAAGCAGCTGGCAGTGGAGGCAGATGTACCGCCCTATGTGGTGTTCAGCGATGCGACTCTGACCGAGCTGGCCCGTTACCGGCCCAAAACAGAGCCTGAATTGCTGGGTATCAACGGGGTGGGTCAGCGCAAGCTGGAACGCTATGGTGCGGCTTTTCTGGCACTGCTGCGCCAGCAGGATTAGGGTGTGTCGGGACACACCCTCGGTGTCCGCCGAAGCGGACACCGACAGTATTACAGGCCGGCGTAGTAGGCGGCCAGATCTTCCATGTCCTGATCGGACAGCGGCATGGCCATGGGGGCCATGATGGGGTTGCTGCGCTCACCGGCCTTGAACGCCTTCAGCTGGCTGACGGTATAGGCCGCTTTCTGGCCGGCCAGGTTGGGATAGATATCCACTGCGGAAATGCCTTCGGCACCGTGACAGGCGGCACAAACGGCAGCCTTGGCTTTGCCGGCTTCAGCATCACCGGCGGCAAAGGCAGGGGCGCTGAGCAGAGCCAGGGCGGCGGCGGCTGTCATCAATTTTTTCATGATAGAACTCCATTTTTGTTTTAGATGTATTGCTTCCGGACTTCGTTAACTGGCGATTGCTGAGGACAAGATCGGATTCGAGCTCACTACCTTACTTCCGGCTGTTATCCGGCGCCTGTATTTTGGAGATCAGTAATCGCTATTTATTTCACCGAAGCAGTATAAAGTAAGCCAAGGTCAAAAAGAAAACGCTGTTGATGGCTACAGGACTAAAACATGATATTAAACAATATATTTGCCAGGTTTGAGTGGGCCGGCGCCCGGGTAGAGCCAACACCCCTGTCATCGGCCCGGCTGTTGTTGCTGAACCGTGACCTGGCCGACGAGCTGGGCATGGTGCTGTCCGAGTCGCAATGGCGGGATCTGACCAGTGGCAAACGGCTGCTGCCGGACATGGAGCCCTTTGCCCAGGTGTATGCGGGCCATCAGTTTGGCGGCTTCAGCCCGCAGCTGGGCGATGGCCGCGCCCTGCTACTGGGCGAAGTGCTGGCGCCGGATGGCAGTCGCTGGGATCTGCATCTCAAGGGGGCCGGCAAGACGCCATACTCTCGCTTCGGCGACGGCCGGGCGGTGCTGCGTTCTTCACTGCGCGAATACCTGGCCTCCGAGGCCATGCACCACCTGGGTATTGCCACCACCCGGGCGCTGAGCCTGGTGAGCAGCGAAGAGCCGGTGTACCGGGAGCGGGTGGAGCCGGGCGCCGCCGTACTGAGAGCAGCCCCCAGTCATCTGCGTTTCGGTCATTTCGAATATTTCTATTACAGCGGCAAGCCGGAGCGGATCCCCGAACTGCTCGACTATCTGATCGACACCCAGTGGCCCGATCTCGCCAAGGACAAAGCCGGTTATGCCGCCCTGTTCGAGCGGGTGGTGGAAAAGACGGCGATCCTGATTGCCCGGTGGCAGCTGGTCGGCTTCTGTCACGGTGTGATGAACACCGACAATATGTCGATGCTGGGCCTGACCCTGGACTACGGCCCCTACGGCTTTCTCGATGCCTACGATCCGGGTCATATCTGCAACCATTCGGATCCGGGCGGCCGCTACGCCTACGATCAGCAGCCGGCGGTCGGCAACTGGAACCTGCAGAGGCTGGCCCAGTCCCTGTCCGGGGTGATAGAGCTGGAGGCGCTGCAACAGGCGCTGGGCAAATACGAGTACCTGTTGCTGTCGACCTATTCCGAGGGCATGCGCCAGAAACTGGGGCTGGATGCCTGGGAAGACGAGGATCCGGCGTTGTTCCGGGACATGTTTGACCTGATGCAGAGTCAGAAGGTGGACTACAACTGCTGGTTTCGCCGCCTGGCGCTGCTGGCGTCGTCCGGCCCTGTGCCTGACAGCCTGCTGGCCTTGCTGGCCACGCCCGAGGCCTGGAACGACTGGTTTGGCCGTTATCAGGCCCGTCTGGCGCGCGAGGGCAGGGCCCAGGCCGAAAAAGCCGGGCAGATGAACGCGGTCAATCCCAAGTACATACTGCGCAACCATCTGGCTCAGCAGGCGATAGAGCGGGCGGAGCAGGGCGACATGAGCGAGGCCGACCGCCTGCTGATGCTGCTGGCTCGCCCCTTCGACGAGCAGCCCGAGCTGGATCATTACGCCATGCCGGCCCCGGCGTGGGCCGAATCACTCTGTATTTCCTGCAGCTCCTGATGACGACGACAATGATGCTCAACAGCAAGCAGCCACTGACCATGGAAAACTTTCCCGCCTGGGCCGAGACACTGATAAAGGAACTGGATCTCGAACTGCTCGAGCAGGAGCAGGGGGCCGACTATTATCAATGGCTGGTCAGCTTTGAAGAGAGCCGATTATTTCTGTGCTTTCAGCATTATGCGGACTGTGCCTGGCTGCAGCCGCTGAGTGAGCGGGATCGGGATGTCGCCGACTGGCTGACCAAACAGTGGAACGGCTGAACAAGGAAAACGGCATGGCACCCAAGGATTTGTTACTGGCACTGGTGGTGATTGGCGTCTGGGGCATGAATTTCGTGGTGATCCTGGTGGGGCTGGATGGAGTACCCCCCATGTTGCTGGGGGCGCTGCGCTTTACCCTGGTGGCCTTTCCCGCCGTCTTGCTGATCCGGCGGCCGCAGGTGCCCTGGCGCTGGTTGATTGCCTACGGCGGCACCATTTCGCTGGGCCAGTTTGCCTTTCTGTTCTACGCCATGGCCAACGGCATGCCGGCAGGGCTGGCCTCGCTGGTGCTGCAGTCGCAGGCCTTCTTCAGCCTGCTGTTTGCCGCCGTGCTGCTGGGCGAAAGGGTCAAGCCGGTCAATCTGGCCGGCTTGCTGGTGGCGGCAGCCGGACTGGCGGTGATTGGCCGGGGTGGCGACGGCACCATGACCATGCTGGGGCTGGGGTTGACCCTGGCGGCGTCGGCCATGTGGGCGCTGGGTAATATAGTGACCAAGAAGATAGGCCGGGTCGATCTTATCGGCCTTATCGTCTGGGGCAACCTGGTGCCGCCGCTGCCGTTTCTCGGTCTGTCGCTCTGGCTGGAAGGGCCACAGCAGATAGGGGAGGCCTTGCGCCATATCGGCAGCCATACCCTGCTGGCGCTGGGGTATCTGGCCTTTGTGGCTACCTTGCTGGGCTACGGGCTCTGGAGTCGCCTGCTGCAGCGTTACCCCACCGGCATGGTGGCGCCGTTTTCGCTGCTGGTGCCGGTGGTGGGCCTGAGCTCGGCGGTGTGGCTGCTGGATGAACACCTCACCTCGGTCCAGTGGGGCGGGGCCTTGCTGGTGATGCTGGGGCTGGGGCTGAATGTGTTCGGTGTGCGCCTCTGGAAACTAGTTTCAGGTAAAGACAAAAGCTCGGTGAAAGGGTAAGATGGCGCCGCATACATTCCGGATTTGATTAAAAAGAAAGCAGTTGTCACTGTCGCGCGGCTGGCTATACTGGGCGCCGTTTCCGGGATGGGTTCCCTGACCCCATTAATCAAAAAGGTAAAAAATGGTTATTTCCCCTACTCAATATCGCACCGCCCTGATCCGGCTGTCGTTGTTCCATGTCGCCATCATTGCCGCCAGTAACTACCTGGTACAACTGCCCTTTACCCTGTTTGGCTTTCATACCACCTGGGGCGCGCTCAGCTTTCCCTTCATCTATCTGGCCACGGATCTGACGGTGCGCATCTTTGGTGCCGACATGGCCCGGCGCATCATCTTCCTGGTGATGCTGCCGGCGCTGGTCACCTCTTATGTGTTGTCGGTGCTGTTCTTCGAGGCGCAATATCAGGGGCTGGCTTCCCTGTCCGAGTTCAACCTCTTCGTGGCCCGCATCGCCCTGGCGAGCTTCATGGCCTATGTGCTGGGCCAGATCATGGATGTGTCGGTATTTAACCGGCTGCGACAGCTCAAAACCTGGTGGGTGGCGCCGACCTGCTCCACCATTTTCGGTAACCTGGTCGATACCCTGGTGTTTTTCAGCCTGGCTTTTTATCGGTCTCCGGATCCCTTCATGGCCCAGCACTGGGTCGAAATCGCCTGGGTAGATTATGGCGTCAAGCTGTTGTTCAGCTTAGGTCTGTTCGTGCCCGCCTACGGCCTCTTGCTCAAATACCTGAGCAGCAAGTTTGTCGGTCACGCCAACAGCAGCGTCGAGGCCCGCACCGGCTATTAGGGGCTGTTGACTCTAAAGCCGGGTTATCGCCTCTATATCGAGGGCCTCGGCATAGGCATTGAGGTCCTCTTCCGTGATCCCCCGGCCACTGAGCTGGATCAGGATGCGGTTGGCAATCAGCATCTGCAGCTCCTGGCTGTTACTCTCCTCTTTCATCATGGCGGTTTGCCCCTTGATGCGCTTTATCTTGTAGCCACCCATGGCCGCCATGCTGGGGTTGGTAAACAGGATGGACATGGTCTGCAGCAGGGGAGAGTCTTTGGTGATACTGATCTCCAGGCTGGCGCCGTCTTTGCGATAGCGCCGCGAGGCGTTGATGCCGCCACCGAAAAAGGCCGCCGATCCGGCCTGGGTATCGACTTTTTCGGCCTGCCAGCCGGTGAGGGGCTCCGGAAACAGGGTACCGAGCTCTCCGGCTTGTAGCTGGCGGATCAGGGTGGAGACATAATCGAACTGTGCCGCCGCCTGCGACAGCTCGCCGGCCTCATAGGCCCGGTTACC
>JBFGZI010000106.1:0-7492 GCA_041586855.1 Oceanisphaera sp.
ATTTAGGTTCTAGCGCCGCAAGGTGTGCGAGTTCAAGTCTCGCCTCCCGCACCATTTAAGAAAATTGGGGTATCGCCAAGCGGTAAGGCAGCGGGTTTTGATCTCGCCATTCCCAGGTTCGAATCCTGGTACCCCAGCCATTTTAAATAGCAAAAAGCCAACCTTCGGGTTGGCTTTTTGCTTTCCGGGAATTGGAAAAATAGTGAGGGGTAATACCAAACAGATTAAATAACAGATCTATTTGGTTGCTCTGCAAAGGTCGGACAAAGGGCCCGCTCCTCCGACACGCCGTGAATACCTCCATGTAGGCTCCGCCGCGCCATCCTTTGCGCGGAGGGTCGGCGGAGCAGATCCCTTTGTCTTCCCTGATGCCTGGGAGTTGCCTGTTGGCGTTGTCTACAGGCAACTCGGTGCTCTAGAAGAGGCAACAGAGAACGGCTCCCACGACCGTGAAATGCCATGGACGGCATTTCCGAGCCCCCAGGGAGGGGTTCATGGCGTGTCGTGGGAGGCGGCTGTGTTGCCTCTGGTACCGTAAGCCTCACATCTCCCCCCTCACATGCCTTACAACCCCATCGCGTACTTCATCACCCGGGTTTTCAGCGGACCGCTGTGTTCTGCGGCTTTCAGCCCCAGGTTACGTAGCAGCTTGAGCGGAAACAGATCGTTGCTGAAGGTCTGATAGCACAGATCCATGGCCGACTGCATCAGCAGGTTGTCGGGCCGGCGTCGGCGCTGATAGCGCTGCAACCGCTCGTCGGCGGCGATGTCGAGGCCCGCTTCCAGCCCCTGATGAATCAGCTCACTCAGCGCCGCCACGTCCTTGAAGCCCAGGTTGACCCCCTGCCCCGCCAGCGGGTTGATGGTATGGGCCGCATCCCCCAGCAAGACCACGGCCCCTTTCACATAGTCATTGGCATGGCGGCGGCGCAGCGGGAAGTGTCCTTTGCTCAGCACGGTGACATTGCCCAGCCGGGCCGGAAAATGAGCCGCTACCTGTTTGGCCAGCGATGCGTTATCCAGCGCCGCCAGCTCGGCAATACGCGCCTTTTGGTCATACCACACCAGGGAGCCCTGCCGGAGCCCCATCGGCAGAAAGGCCCGGGGGCCTGTGGGGAAAAACTGCTGCCAGGTAGTATCCGGCTCCAGCCCGTCGCCTTCTATGCCGATCAACATGCAGTGCTGGGCATAATCCCAGGACGACATGCCGATACCGGCCAGCTGGCGGGTACGAGACTCGGCGCCGTCACAGGCCAGCACCATCCGCGCCTGCAGCCGTTGTCCGCCCTCCAGGTTCAGCTCGGCACCGGACTCGGTTTGAGTCAGGCCTGTCAGCCCATTGGGGCAATCCAGCACCACGTTCTGCCATCGGGCCAGCGCCTGCCACAGTCCGAGCTGTATGATGCGGTTTTCAACCATGTAGCCCAGGTATTCGCAATCCAGCTCCTGTGCCTCGAAATGGGTACTGAATCCCTGCCACTCGCAGGCTTCCAGCCGCTGATAGGGCCAGGCGCGCATGGCGACGATGGCCTCCCAGGCACCCGCCTGCTGCAGCAGACTCACCGAGGTGGCACTGATGGCCGACACCCGTAAGTCCGGCACCTGTTCGGGCGAAAAGGCCGCCGGTGCTTTCGCCTCGATGACGCGGATACTCAGGCCGGTCGGTGCCAGCAGGGCCGCCGTCAGGGCCCCGACCATGCCGCCGCCGATGATGGCAATATCACAATGTTCCATATGCTAACCTCGTGCTAACCTCGCGATTTTTCAACTATTCTACCGCAAAAAGTGCGGTAACCCGGAGGGAATCTGCCCTTGCAGTCACCGGGCTGCGGTTGGATATTATCTGGTCACTGCCAGCAGAAAAGAGTAGAATCCCCGACCCTGAAACATGTCCCTTGCCGTAATCCAAAGAGAGCCATGAGCAAAAAACTTCATATCAAAACCTGGGGCTGTCAGATGAATGAATACGATTCATCCAAGATGGCCGACCTGTTGGACGCCACTCACGGCTACCAACTCACCGACGATGCCGAGCAGGCCGATGTGCTGCTGCTCAACACCTGCTCCATCCGCGAAAAGGCGCAGGAGAAGGTGTTCCATCAGCTGGGCCGCTGGCGTCCGCTGAAGGTCGCCAACCCCAAGCTGGTGATCGGTGTGGGCGGCTGTGTCGCCTCCCAGGAAGGTGACGCCATTCGCGCCCGGGCTCCCTTTGTCGATATCGTGTTCGGCCCCCAGACCCTGCACCGGCTGCCGGCGATGATCAAATCCGTGCTCGAGGGCAACGGCGCCCAGGTGGACGTGGCCTTTCCGGAAATCGAAAAATTCGACAGCCTGCCCGAGCCCCGCGCCGACGGCGCCACCGCCTTTGTGTCCATCATGGAAGGCTGCTCCAAATACTGCTCCTTCTGCGTGGTGCCCTACACCCGTGGCGAAGAAGTCAGCCGGCCGATGGACGACGTGCTCTACGAAATCGCCCAGCTGGCCGATCAGGGCGTACGCGAGGTCAACCTGCTGGGCCAGAACGTTAACGGCTATCGCGGTGAGACCCATGACGGTGAAATTTGCAGCTTTGCCGAGCTGTTGCGCCTGGTCGCCTCCATCGATGGCATCGACCGCGTGCGCTACACCACCAGTCATCCCATCGAGTTCACCGACGATATCATCGAGGTGTACAAGGACACGCCCGAGCTGGTCAGTTTCCTGCACCTGCCGGTACAGAGCGGCTCCGACCGCATCCTGACCCTGATGAAGCGGCCGCATACCGCCCTGGAATACAAGTCCAAGATCCGCAAGCTGCGGCTGGCGCGTCCCGATATCACCATCAGCTCCGACTTCATCATCGGTTTCCCCGGTGAAGATGCGGACGACTTCGAAAAGACCATGAAGCTGATTGAAGACGTGGGTTTCGACATGAGTTTCAGCTTTATCTTCAGCGCGCGCCCCGGTACCCCGGCCGCCGATCTGCCGGACGATGTGCCGCTGGACGAGAAAAAAGCGCGACTCTATCGCCTGCAGACGGTGATCAACAACCAGGCCCAGCTGATCAGCCGGCAGATGCTGGGCTCGACCCAGCGCATCCTGGTAGAAGGCCCCTCCAAGCTGGATCCCATGGAGCTGCGCGGTCGTACCGAAAACAACCGCGTGGTCAACTTCTCCGGCCCCCATACCCTGATCGGCGGCTTCGCCGATGTGGAGATCACCGAAGTCATGCCTCACAGCCTGCGCGGCAAGTTTCTGCATGGCGAAAATGAAATGGGCCTGAGGGTACAGGTATCGCCCAAGAGCATTCTGGCACGCCGCCCGGATGGCGTGGCCGACGAAGTCGGTGTGGCCACCTTTACTCCCTAAAAACAGGGACTCGGGATTGGGGACTAGGGACTGGATGCCCTAATCCCTAATCCCTAATCCCCAATCCCCGATATTCAGGAGCTATTTTGACAGCACAAGTCACCACCCTGGAACTTGAACTTCAGCCGGCCGATGGCCAGCGTCTGGCCAGTCTGTGCGGCCCCTTCGACGACAATATCAAACAGCTGGAACGCCGTCTGGGGGTGGAAATCAACTACCACAACCAGCACTTCAAGCTGGTAGGCCCGGCCAGACAGACCAAGGTTGCCGGTGAGCTGCTCACGCAACTTTATGTCGACACCCAGTCGGTAAAGGGCCAGTCGGTGCCCGATATCACCCCCGATCAGGTGCATCTGGCCATCAAGGGAAGCCGGGTGCTGGAGCAGGGCGAAGAGCCCAACGAAGGCTATCAGTACGGCAAGGAAGTGGTGATCAAGACCAAGCGCGGCCTGATCAAGCCCCGTACCCCCAACCAGGCCCATTACGTGGCCCATATCCTCAGCCACGACATCACTTTCGGCATAGGCCCGGCCGGTACCGGCAAGACCTATCTGGCAGTGGCCGCGGCGGTCGATGCGCTGGAGCGTCAGGAAGTACGCCGTATTCTGCTGACCCGCCCGGCGGTAGAAGCGGGTGAGAAGCTCGGCTTTCTGCCCGGCGATCTGAGCCAGAAGGTCGATCCCTATCTGCGTCCGCTGTACGATGCCCTGTTCGAGATGCTGGGCTTCGAGCGGGTCGAAAAACTGATCGAGCGCAACGTCATCGAAGTAGCGCCTTTGGCCTATATGCGTGGCCGTACCCTGAACGATGCCTTTATCATTCTGGATGAAAGCCAGAACACCACGGTCGAGCAGATGAAGATGTTCCTGACCCGCATCGGCTTCAACTCCCGGGCGGTGATCACCGGCGATATCACCCAGATCGATCTGCCGCGCAATGCCAAGTCCGGCCTGCGCCATGCCATCGAAGTGCTGACCGGTGTCGATGGTCTTTCGTTCGACTTCTTTCGCGCCGAAGACGTGGTACGCCACCCGGTAGTGGCCCGTATTGTGCGTGCTTATGAAGCCTTCGAGGATCAGCAGAAACATGAACAGCATCCGGACGAGAAAGCATCATGACCCTGTATCTGGATCTGCAAATTGCCTGTGATGAAGCACCGGGCCTGCCGACCGGGCAGCAACTGGAAAGCTGGCTCAAGGCCGTACTGGCAGACGAGCGGGAAGAAACCGAAATCACGGTGCGACTGGTCGACGAGGCCGAGAGCCGCGAGCTTAACCGGGACTACAGAGGCAAGGACAAGTCCACCAATGTACTGTCCTTTCCGTTCGAAGCCCCTCCCGGTATCGAACTGCCGCTGCTGGGCGATCTGGTGATCTGCCGTCAGGTGGTTGAGCGGGAAGCGGCCGAGCAGTACAAGTCACTGCAGGCCCACTGGGCACACATGGTGATACACGGCTGCTTGCATTTGCTTGGCTTCGACCATATTAAGGATGATGAAGCCGAAATAATGGAAGCCAGAGAAATCGCCATTCTGGCAGAACTCGGTATTGCCAATCCCTATCAAGACGATGAAGGTTAAACAAGGTCAATGAGCGACGATAATTCGAACTCAGAAAACGGTTCGTCCACCAAGAAAAACTGGTTTGAGAAGCTGGGCCAGCTTTTTCAGGGCGAACCGAAAAATCGTGAAGAACTGGTTGAAGTGATCATGGATGCAAGCCAACGCGAGCTGATCGACCAGGACACCAAAGACATGATCGAAGGGGTGCTGGAGGTCAGCGAACTTCGGGTACGGGACATCATGATCCCCCGCTCGCAGATGGTGACGGTAGAAAAATCCCAGCCCGTTTCTTCCTTCCTGCCGATGATCATCGAGTCTACCCACTCCCGCTTTCCGGTGGTCAATGAAGACAAGGACCACATAGAGGGCATCTTGCTGGCCAAGGATCTGCTTCAATACGGCTTTGCCCTCACCGACGAAGCGTTTTCCATCGACAAGGTGCTGCGCACCGCCGTGGTGGTCCCCGAAAGCAAGCGACTCGACAAGCTGCTCAAGGAATTTCGCCAGCAACGCTACCACATGGCCATAGTGGTAGACGAGTTCGGCGGCGTTTCCGGTCTGGTGACCATAGAGGATATTCTGGAGCTGATCGTCGGCGACATCGAAGACGAGTACGACGCGGAAGCCAGCGCCGAAATCCGTCAGATCACGTCGCGCGTCTATGCGGTGGCGGCACTGACCGACATCGAAGATTTCAACGAGTTCTTCCATACCGACTTCAGCGATGAAGAGGCCGACACCGTCGGTGGCATGGTGATGCACGCCTTCGGCCATCTGCCCGCCAAGGGCGAACAAGTCGAGCTCAACGGCTTCGTGTTCAAGGTGGCCCACGCCGACCGTCGACGTTTGCTGCAATTACAGGTTAAGATACCGAACAATCAGGAAACCTCCACTTCGGAAGCCATATAACAGTGCGCCATTATCTACCTGCTCTCGGGGCCCTGCTTAGCGGGGCCCTCGGCGTTTTAGCCTTCAGCCCCTTCGACTACTGGCCACTGGCGCTGGTGTCACTGTTCGGCCTCTATGCCGTTACCCAGAACCTTGGCCCCGCCCTGGCCGCCAAACGCGGTTTTCTCTGGGCCATGGGCCTCTATCTGCCCGGTCTGTGGTGGATTCACAACAGCATGACTCTGTTCGGCGGCATTCCCCTGGCCGTCGCCTTCCTGCTGGTGGCGCTGCTGGCCGCCTACCTCAGCCTCTATACCGCCGCCGCCATCTGGCTGGCACAACGGCTGCTGCCCTCCCCCCGCTGGCGAGCGCTACTGGTATTGCCGGCGTTGCTGGTGCTGGCCGACTGGCTGCGCGGCTGGGTACTGACCGGCTTTCCCTGGCTGTGGTTCGGTTACAGCCAGCTGGAAGGGCCGCTTGCCGGTCTGGCCCCAGTGCTGGGGGTGCAGGGCATCAGCTGGCTGCTGACCTTTTCGGCGGCGGCACTGTGGTTGCTGCTGCGCCGTCAGTCCACCTGGTGGCCGGGTCTGGCGGCACTGCTGCTATGGGGCGCCGCCTTCGGCGCAGGCTTTATACAATGGGTGACCCCCACCCAGAGCAGCCGTTTCGCCCTGGTGCAGGGCAATATAGAACAATCGCTGAAGTGGATTCCGGGTCAGCTGGAGCTGAGTCTGGAGCGCTATATCGGCCTGACCCTGCCCGAGCGGGATGCGGATGTGGTGATCTGGCCGGAATCGGCGCTGCCGGCGTCGGAACAAAGGCTGGCCCCCTGGCTGGATCAGGTGGATCAGCTGATGCGCGAGCGTGGTCAGAGCCTGATCACCGGCACCGTGTCCCGCCCCGATGACGAATCGGTTTATAACGCCGTCATCTCTCTGGGGCTCAACGCCGCTCCCTATCAGTCCGGGCACAGTAACCGCTATTACAAACAGCAGCTGGTGCCGATAGGCGAGTTTGTACCCTTCGGCAGCCTGCTGCGGCCCCTGGCGCCCTTCTTCGATCTGCCGATGTCATCCTTCTCCCGTGGTGAGGCCGACCAACCGGATCTGAACGCCGGTGGTCGTCATCTCAGCGTGGCTATCTGTTATGAAGTGGCCTTTCCGGGACTGGTACGGGACAACATGAAGCCCGATACCGATTATCTACTGACCCTGTCCAACGACACCTGGTTCGGTCAGTCCATCGGCCCCTGGCAGCATCAGCAGATTGCCCGCATGCGCGCCCTGGAGCTGGGCCGGCCGCTGATCCGCGCCACCAATAACGGCGTCACCCTGGCCACCGATGAAAAGGGCCGCATCACCGCCAGCCTGCCCCAGTTCGAAGCCGGCGTGCTGCGCACCGAAGTCACCGGCATGACCGGGCTCACACCCTATGCCCGCTTCGGCAGCACCCCCTTACTGATATGGCTGTTGCTCAGCGCGACGCTGGCGATAACACTGGGCCGACGGCAATACAAATGGCGCCAGCAAAAGCAGGCTGCGAAGGAAAGCCTGAGGCAGAAAGCGAGAAGCTGAAGTAAGAACCTATCCCGGTAGGTGCTTGTCTAATGCCATGAGGTAACAGATAAAGCAGGTACAGAGCGATGGGTATGATTATTAAAGATGACCACTGGCGGCTCCCCGATCAATTGTGGGA
>JBFGZI010000107.1:0-7486 GCA_041586855.1 Oceanisphaera sp.
AACTGTATTAAAGGGTACTTTCTGTCGAAAATCATGTACGGAAAAGACCGTTTAACCACACCGCTGCTGCGCATGAAAAATGGCCAGTTTGATAAAGACGGCGACTTCGCCCCGATATCATGGGATCAGGCTTTTGATGTGATGGCGGAGAAGTTCAAAAAAGCCCTCAAAGAAAAAGGCCCCACCAGCGTGGGCATGTTTGGTTCGGGTCAGTGGACCGTGATGGAAGGTTACGCGGCCTCCAAATTGATGAAAGCGGGTTTCCGTTCCAACAACCTGGATCCCAATGCCCGCCACTGTATGGCCTCTGCGGTGGGTGGCTTTATGCGTACCTTTGGTATCGATGAGCCCATGGGGTGTTATGACGACTTCGAGCACGCCGATTCCTTCGTGCTGTGGGGCTCGAACATGGCCGAAATGCACCCGATACTCTGGACCCGCATCACCGATCGCCGTTTGAGTCACGCCCACGTTAAAGTGAACGTGCTTTCCACCTATTACCATCGCAGCTTTGAACTGGCCGACAAGGGCATGATCTTCCATCCTCAGTCAGACCTGGCCATTGCCAACTTTATTGCCAACTACATCATTGAAAACGATGCGGTTAACTGGGACTTTGTAGAAAAACACACCCACTTTAAACAGGCTACCACCGACATTGGCTACGGCCTTCGTGACGATGACCCATTGCAGGTTAAAGCGAAAAACCCCAACTCGGGTGCCATGTCGGACATTTCGTTTGAAGAATACAAAGCCTCCGTTGCGCCTTACACGGTAGAAAAAGCGGCTGAAATGTCCGGTGTGCTACCGGAAGACCTGATTGCCCTGGCCAAACAATACGCTGATCCCAACACCAAGGTCATGTCGCTGTGGACCATGGGCATGAACCAGCATACCCGTGGCGTCTGGATGCAAAGCCTGGTGTACAACCTGCACCTGCTTACCGGTAAAATTTCGGAGCCGGGTAACAGCCCCTTCTCGTTAACCGGTCAGCCTTCGGCCTGTGGTACGGCCCGTGAAGTGGGAACCTTCTCACACCGTCTGCCTGCGGACTTGATGGTCGCCAATCCGGAACACCGCAAGATTGCAGAAAAAATCTGGCAGCTGCCGGAAGGCACCATACCGCCAAAGCCGGGCTTTCATGCGGTTCAGCAAGACCGCATGCTCAAAGACGGCGTACTGAATGCGTACTGGGTCATGTGTAACAACAACATGCAGGCGGGCCCGAACATTAACACCGAACGCTTGCCGGGTTACCGCAACCCCGACAACTTTATTGTGTGTTCAGATCCCTACCCCACCGTGACTGCACAAGCCGCAGACCTGATCCTGCCCACCGCCATGTGGGTGGAGAAAGAGGGGGCCTATGGCAATGCCGAGCGTCGCACCCAGGTGTGGTACCAGCAGGTGTCGCCGGTTGAAGGGGCAAGATCCGATCTGTGGCAAATCATGGAATTCGCCAAGCGCTTCAACATCGAAGAAGTGTGGGATGAAGCCCTGATGGCCAAGGCGCCGGAATTACGTGGCAAAACCATGTACGACATCCTGTTTGCCAACGGCAAGGTGGATAAATACCCACTTTCTGAAGCACAGGAACTGAACGATGATGCCAGAGATGCCGGTTTCTACGTGCAAAAAGGCCTGTTTGAAGAATATGCAGAGTTTGGTCGCGGCCATGGCCACGATCTGGCTCCCTACGATGTTTATCATAACGTTCGTGGTCTGCGCTGGCCGGTGGTGGATGGCAAAGAAACCTTATGGCGCTTCAATCCCGAGTATGACCCCTATGCCAAACGTGAAGGCAGGGACTTCTACGGCAAGCCCGATGGCAAGGCCCTGATTATTTCGGCGCCATATGAAGCACCACCGGAAGTGCCCAATGAGGAATACGATCTCTGGTTATGCACGGGCCGGGTGCTGGAGCACTGGCATACCGGTACCATGACCCGTCGTGTGCCCGAGCTTTACAAGGCGGTGCCGGATGCCCACTGCTACATCCACCCGGATGATGCCGAGGCCCGTAACCTGCGCCGGGGTGATGAAGTACTTATTCAGTCACCTCGCGGCGAAGTGCGTGCCCGTGTAGAAACCCGTGGTCGTAACCGTCCGCCGCAAGGCCTGGTGTTCGTTCCCTTCTTTGATGCACGCATTCTGGTCAACAAGTTGATTCTGGATGCCACCGATCCGCTTTCCAAACAGACGGACTATAAAAAGTGTCCGGTAAAAATTACCCGGATCGCGAGCGTATAACGTCATCACAGATCATCGCCCAATGCTGCAAGCGGCATTGGGTGATCAAAAAGAATCGGAGCAGATTATGAAAAACATCATGATGGCATTGGTCGCAGCAAGTGCGCTGCTGTTCGGTGCAGTACAAGCAGAAAACGCCGACACTCAAGCCGACACCAACCCGGGCGGCATTGGTGGTGTGGGCTCGTTACGTGGCATGAGCGAAATTGAAACCACGCGTCCAGCGGACGACTTCAAGCGCTTCCCCAAGGATCACCATCTGGAAAGCAGCTATGTGTATCAGCCACCCCTGGTGCCTCATACCATTCGCAACTATGAAGTATCCTTAAACGCCAACAAGTGCCTTTCCTGCCATAGCTGGAAAAATGCCAAGGAAATGGGCGCCACCAAAATCAGCGTTACTCACTATGTAAATCGCCAGGAACAGGTGCTGTCGGATGTGTCGCCGCGTCGTTACTTCTGTTTGCAGTGTCACGTGCCCCAGGCAGACGCCAAGCCGCTGGTGGATAACAACTTCCAGAGCGTCGATTCATTGCGGTAATCAAGCGCGATTTAAGAGTGAGAGCCATGAAATTATTAAAAAGATTCTGGAAGCGTTTATCCACACCCAGTAAGGCCGCGGCAGGGGTTGTCTTGCTGATGGGCTTTATCGGAGGCTTACTGTTCTGGGGTGCCTTTAACACCGGAATGGAAGCCACCAACACAGAGGAATTCTGTTCCGGCTGTCACGCCCCCATCGTAAAAGAGATCCGTGAAACCATTCACTACTCCAACCGTTCGGGTGTGCGTGCCATCTGTTCCGACTGCCACGTTCCCCATAACTGGACCGATAAAATAGTGCGCAAGGTGCAGGCATCCAAAGAGCTGGCCTTTCACTTTATTGGCACCATAGATACGGACGAAAAGTTCAAGGAACGTCGTGGGCATCTGGCGCATCGTGAGTGGCAACGAATGAAAGATAACAACTCGCAAGAGTGCCGCAACTGTCACCAGTTCGACTATATGGACTTCTCGGAGCAGGGCCCACGAGCAGTAAGCCAACACTCTACCGCTCTGGCTGCTGGCGATAAAACCTGTGTAGATTGCCATAAGGGGATTGCCCATAAACTGCCGGACATGAGAGATGTTGCTGGCTGGCAATAAGCGCCTGAAACCGGAAACAAGAGGGGAAGCGAATGAGTACCTTGGAATACGTAATATGGCATATACTGGGCTACGCTGCTATGCCCGTTATTATCCTGGGTGGGTTTACTGCCATCGCTGCCGTGTGCATTGGCATCTTGTCTGTGACCAAAGACAAGCAGCTTGATTAATACTGCCTGAGAGAACAGGCTGAAAGAAAAAGCGGGGAGGGCGACCTTCCCGCTTTTTGTTGGCTGCAGGCCAGTGATCTGGCCACTGCCGTCAGATATGCCTTACCGGGTTACCGTGAAAGCATCCGGCAAGACGGCTGAACCACCAGGGGTCGTTACCACGACATCCCACTGGGATGAGCCTTTTTTCCCTTTCACTTTAACCGATATGTCCGCCTGGATGGCTGTATCGGTAACCGAGGTGACTGCTGCTACCGGGGTGGGTCCACTGCCGCTCTGAAAGATGACGGAGATGGCATTTTCATCATCACCAAATCCGCTGCCTGCAATAGTAACTGACACAGGTGAGTCTGCAGCCTGCATGGATGGGGGGCTAATGCCTGTCACATCCGGCCCGGCTGAAGGCTCTGTAACGGTTGAGGTGGCCTGGGCACAGTTATCGCTGGTGTCTTCATCCGCAAAGTCATGGCAGCCGCTTAGTGTGTGCCCCCCCAGGCTAGTGCCTGTGGTATCCCAGACGAAGTCAAGGGTGGTCATTGTCCCCGGCGTGAGGGGGTCTGTTACAGTTTGGGTTCCAATAGGCGTAGCCGTTGTCACATCGGTCAGGGTCACTTCGAAATTGGCTTCATCAAAAGTGCCCTGGTTGCGGACTGCCACCGAGACAGTGGCGGTATCGCCCTGACTGACAGTCGCCGGTGCGTTGACCGAACTCACGGCCACATCGTGGACGGGAGTCTGCACATCGACTGTCATGGTCATGCTGTCATTGCTTGGATTTTGGTCCACTCCATTTTTTCTAGCCTCAAGAGTTTCCTCTCCAGGGCCGAATGGGGCCCAGCTGATATTTACCTCTGTTGATGTGCCGGCGGCCAAGGCAATGCCAGACTCCGTTCCCACCAGGCCTGAATCGTCGTTCAGGCTGACAGAGATGTCTTCAGCCTGATTGCTCCCGTGGTTGGTAACGCCAATCGTTACTGTGTTGGTCTCACCCTCCATTACGGGCACGTTCTCGACGGCGATAGAGGTAATGGCGACATCGTTGGTCACAGGTGGGGTAAAGTTCACCACGTTATCCACACGCACCATTGATTCGCCGATGCCGTCCGGATCGCCAGGCCACACATCTGTGCAGCCGAGACCCTGATGGATGACAGCCCCGTCCCCTTCATGACATTCGCCGCTCTCGATCAAGGCCTGTTTCACCAGCGCCGGGCTGGGGCTGGCACCAGAGTGCTTATCCATATAATCACGAATAAAGACCGCCGCGACGCCGGCAGCATGCGGAGAGGAAAAGCTGGTACCGCTGCTGATGGCCGTTCCGCCGCCCAGGGCGAGCGAAGTTTCCTCAACGCCCGGAGCGATAACGTCGATGGGGGCACCGTAGTTGGAAAAATACGCAAAGGTGTCATCACGTACCCTGCCTGCGCCGAATATCCGTTTCGAGCCACCATTTCCGCCCGGTGCACCATCCCAGTCGGCCATAGCCGATACTGTGATGACGTTATCCAGGGCGGCGGGAGTGAAATTGGTGGCATCGGTATCTCCGTTACCGGCGGCGACCACCACTGTGGTGCCAAGCCCGACCAGCCCATTGATGGCCGTATGAGTGGCTTGCAGCATGGCATCGGATGTCTCATTGCAGGGCCCCCCACAGGGGCCGCCCAGGCTGATGTTGGTCACTTCGGCCGGCTCACCACTGCCGTACAATCCTGCCAGGTAATCGATACCGGCGGTGATGTCTGCATCCGGGCACTGGCCTGCCGCGTTGCACACCTTGATGGCGATAATGCTGGCCGAAGGTGCAACGCCGATGATGCCTTCGCTATTGTTATCGGCGGCGATAATGCCGGAAACGAAGGTGCCGTGACCATGGTCATCTTCAAAGGCGAAGCTGTTGTCCGGATTAAGGTTGCGACAGCTTGTTGCTCCGCCTGTGGTCAGGCAACTGCGGCTTTGTATCGTGTCAATGCGGCCCGCCAGATCGGCATGATCGGTGTCCACACCGGTATCTACCACCGCCACGTCGACGCCAGCCCCGTCATTGGGAGAGCCCGGACTGGCTCCGGCTCCGTCAACACGATCCAGGCCCTTGGGATAAATCTCGGCAACAACGGATGAATAGCGGTCGTTACCAACGGAGCTGACCCGAGCGTCCTGGCGTAGCCTCGACAGCACCCTGGCCGATCGTTCGTTTCCTACCTCTATGGCCATGCCTGCGAAGGTATGTTCATAGATATGCAAAATACGCAAGCCATGGCTCCGCGAGAGGTGGGTGGCGGTCAGCCCGGGAGGAACCCCATGCTTGAAGGTAACAATAAACCGGCCCGGAATGATTTCACCGGCCTGCTGTGCGAAAGCCAGCGGCATTCCCGTGCTCCACAAGCATATTGCCACCATGCCGCCCAGCAGTAAGGAACGAATTGGTTGAACTAACATTATGATTGCCTAGAGTCAAGAGTGTTGTACTAAAAGGTATCATGCATTCGGTGAATATCCAGGAGGAAGGGGTAGGGGAGGATAATGAGAGTGGACGGGATTGGTTATTAAAGTGACTCACAGCTCCTCAAAAGAGTCTCTATTTTCCTCTAAGCAACGAGGTAATATCAGATGGAAGGCTTTTCCTCCTCCATTATCCTCAGGCTCAAACAAAAACCGGAGAAACCATGAAAACCAACATCATGTTAGCGCTTACCACCGCCGTTTTTGCACTCACAGCCCATGCTGCTCAAGACCTCATTCCCGACATCATTTTTATGCGGCATGGTTGTGTCGGCCGCTGAGGTAGCAACGGCCTCCATTCATTTAACTAGCCAGGTTTCCGCGCCAACATGGTCGCAAACTGCAATTGCGCGCCATTGTGCATTGTACCTACATCTTCATTGTATTTAATCAGCTCCCACCCCTCGTACGCTTCACGTAACTGCTCTGTTTTCAGGGTAAAAGGGAAGGGGGCTGGGCAGGGGTGTTCTTCAGTGCTCATAGCGCAAACAATCAGGTTATAACCGCCGGGCAGAGTATGCTTTTGCATATCGGCAATAACAGCATCAACCCGAGCCGGGTCGATAAACATCAAGGTGACGGTGCAGGAAATAAAGTCATAATCCACACCAAGCCCGGCATTATTGATGTCGTACACCTGCGCCTTGATATTGGCTATCCCCTCTTCGCTCACAATTTGTTGCAGCATATTAATAGCGCTGGGGTTGTTGTCTACTGCGGTTACATTAAAGCCAAGTTGGCTCAGGTATAAGGCATTACGCCCATTGGAGCAGCCCATGTCCAAGACATTGCAGGGCTCAATGGTTTTGCACGCCTCTACCACTTCACTATGCGCAGGATTCATGCCGTAACGGCTATTCAGGTCAACAGTCATGGTGTCTACTTGGTTTTTGAAATGAGGACCATTATGTTACTGCTTTTTACGCACACTGAATTGACAATAGTCAAAGCTTTCCTGATTACGTGGTCATCAAAAAACGGTTCTAAAGCGGATCAGGTGTCTGGATTATCTGCCGGCATGAAGGGGATCAAGCCTTGTTCAAAGGCTATTTCTTGAACATCTCTTGGCGCAGAACGCAGATCAACAAGAATGCCATTAACGTAAGCCATCCAGACCATGGGGTTATTTATCAGCCTGCTTGGAAGGCACCAGCTTGGATCAGACTGGCGCATTTTCAACAAATCACGAACCAGCTTGGATTTACCTTGCCCGGTACTCTCGCCCACACCAAATGCTTGATATAGAGCGGCAGCATTGATATGAGGATGCTGGCTGCGATCAAAGAGAAAATTAACCATACCAATGGCATGAGTTACACCACAAGCCCAGGAAGCCGCCTTGCCTTTAACCAACGGGGAGGGGCGCTTTCGACAAAGAGCTGCAACGGTAGATCTGATGACCTGAGCATACTCGTCGTTCAAAT
>JBFGZI010000108.1:0-7486 GCA_041586855.1 Oceanisphaera sp.
CATCCCCGAGCCCGAGCGTGCCGTTGACGGTGCTTTCCTGCTGCCGATCGAGGACGTGTTCTCCATCCAGGGCCGTGGTACCGTTGTTACCGGTCGTGTTGAGCGCGGTATCGTTAAAGTGGGTGAAGAAGTGGAAATCGTTGGTATCAAAGATACCGTCAAGACCACTTGTACCGGCGTTGAAATGTTCCGCAAGCTGCTGGACGAAGGTCGTGCTGGTGAGAACGTTGGCGTTCTGCTGCGTGGTACCAAGCGTGAAGACGTTGAGCGTGGTCAGGTTCTGGCCAAGCCGGGTTCAATCAACCCGCACACCGACTTCGAATCCGAAGTATACGTGCTGTCCAAGGAAGAAGGCGGTCGTCACACTCCGTTCTTCAAAGGCTACCGTCCCCAGTTCTACTTCCGTACTACTGATGTGACCGGTACCATCGAACTGCCGGAAGGCGTTGAAATGGTTATGCCTGGCGACAACATCAAAATGGTTGTTAGCCTGATTGCTCCTATCGCGATGGAAGACGGTCTGCGTTTCGCCATCCGTGAAGGTGGCCGTACCGTAGGTGCCGGCGTTGTAGCCAAGATCGTTAAGTAATAACGTTTCTTGATTGCACGAAAAAGGAGGCTTCGGCCTCCTTTTTTCGTTGCTGCGCCAACGTAAACAAAAGATATTGGCTGGCGCCGATGTGTTTTGTTTGCGGCATCTTGTGATGGACATTGCTATCTTGTCCATTCAGGCCAACTTATCGAGGTGCTATATGGATATCAAACAAGTGACTTCCTCTTTCGCCGTTTCCGGACAAATTACCGCCGCCGATTTGGCGCAGTTGAAGGCGACAGGCTATCGAACTCTCATCTGTAACCGACCCGATGGTGAGGCAGAAGGGCAGCCGGCGGCGGAATCACTGGCGGCCGAGGCGAGAGCGCAAGGCTTTGACTGGCATTGGATCCCCATTTCATCCGGTCAGTTCACCGACGAAGCGGTAGCCGCCTTCACTCAGGCGCTGGCCGGCAAAAAGGAGCCGGTGCTGGCCTTCTGCCGTACCGGAACCCGCTCTATCACCCTGTGGGCCCTGGCGCAGGCTGGCAAGCAACCAGCGGCGGAGTTGTTGCAGCTGACAACCGCTGCCGGCTACGATTTGTCGACACTGATGCCGCGTCTGAACGCCGCACCGGGTAAGCGCTAGGTTGATGCTACTTTCGGTGTTCAGCGGGCGAAACGGGCCGTCAGGCTCGCTCTGGCGCAGGTTTTGGACATGTTCTGGGTGCTGCTGTTTTGGTTGCCGATTTCTCGATGATGAGATGGAGTTGGTGATGTGATTCAAGTCGTTTTTTTCGACAAATAATTTCTTGCATTGATAACTGCTATCATTTAGATTTACTGCTCTCTAAGCGGAGGGTTTGTCGATGTATGTGTGTTTGTGCAAGGGTATTACCGAACGTCAGCTGAAAGCCGCAGTGGCAGAAGGCAACACCGAATTCAGAGATCTGAAACAGGAACTCGGCGTCGGCGCTCAATGCGGAAAATGCATTCCGGTTGCCCTGGCCATACTGGCAGAAGAAAATGCCAAGACACAACTCTACTATGAGGTTGCTTAAGCACGGACCTTGTTTAAAGCCCCTGACCCGCCGTAAAAAAGCCCCGATAAGGGGCTTTTTTACGTTTAGGACTGCGAATTGTGCGTGGCTTTGGCTAGTATGGATCTGACTTTTCTGCCAGGAGCTGGATATCGATGAAAGAAACGCAAAGAACCTTACCGGCCCACAAAAATGTGGCGCTGGTGGCTCATGATCACAAGAAAGAGCAATTACTGGAGTGGGTCGGTCGTCGGGCCGAAGCGCTGAAACTGCACCACCTGTACGCCACCGGCACCACCGGCAGCATGCTCAGCCGCCAGATAGGGCTGCCGGTGCGCTGTCTGATGTCCGGCCCCATGGGCGGTGATCAACAGCTCGGTGCCCTGATCGCCGAAGGTAAAATCGACGTGTTGATCTTTTTCTGGGATCCGCTCAATGCGGTACCTCACGATCCTGATGTGAAGGCGTTACTGCGTCTGGCCACTGTGTGGAACATACCGGTAGCGACCAATGTGGCCACCGCCGATATGCTGATGGACAGCGTACAGATGACTAGTGACTTCAGTATTCGTATTCCGGATTACGACAGTTATCTGCAGGAAAGGACCGGGCAATAAGCCAGGTTAGCATATGGCTGGAGTTCGTCAGCAGATAAACCCGTTAAGCGGTGAAACCTGCCGTCAATTCAGCACCTTCTTCTCCACAATCCCAGGCGCCCGTCTGGAGTGGCAGCACTCAAGCAGGCAAGGTGCTTACCATGGAAGGTAAGGGGTATGAGTCCATTTTTGGGCTGGCATGCGGGTGGATGCCATTATTGGTACATCGGTGTTGATAAATAAATTACCTTTACGTTAACTGTATACAAAAAATCTTAACATTGTCTGGTTTTTGTGTTCTATTAGTATTCAATTAATCTCTATTGTTATAGTCGACAGGGAGTCCAGGTAAATGAGTACAGTTACACTTGAACAGGCGCTGACCATCACGCGTGGTGCCTTGCAGCACGCGTTGGAAGTCTCGGCCGCACCGCTCACCGTCGCCGTGCTGGATAACGCCGGTCGCCTGGTGTCGCTGCAGCGTCAGGACGGCTCCAGCCTGTTGCGACCGGATATTGCCATCGGTAAAGCCTGGGGTGCTATTGCTCTGGGTCGTAGTTCACGCGGTCTTGCTGAAATGACGGCAGCCCGTCCTGCTTTTATGGCGGCCGTTAACGTGCTGGCTCAAGGCAATATACTGCCGGTACCGGGTGGTGTGCTGATCCGTGATGCCCAGAACCAGATTCTGGGCTCGGTAGGCGTTAGCGGTGATCTTTCGGACCTTGATGAAGCTTGTGCCGTGGCAGGCATCCAGCTGGCCGAGCTGGTTGCCGATTGCAGCTAAGTCTTCGGCTTCTGTAGTAAACCAGTTCTTTTGGTCGAAGGGTAACCATGGTTACTCATTTCAGTGCCCACCAGTGTGGGCGCTTTTTTTTGTTTTTTTCTGCCGAATTCCAGCTGGAACTCGAGTATGGTTAGCCAATATCACTTCTCATTTTATGGTCTGGAGCCTGAAAATCAGTATGTCCCGGATCAGAGCTAAGAACGAATAAATCATCATCCGTGCCGCCCAGCCGTCTCTTTTTAGCGAGTGTCATGTCATACGGCGTGTTGGCGGAGTAGTGCCTTTGTCCGATTTTCTACGGTCACCCGTCACCCGTCACCAGAAATCAACAAAAACTTTGTGACGAAGAGACGGCGTTAGTACCTTGTGCCTGACGTCACTCTCTTCCGCAGTCATGACTTCTTTTCCCCGCCATTATTCTGGTGCCGTTCCCGCTACACTTTATATAAAAGGTGGAAGTGCTCGTTACCATAATCTATAGGCATTTGTTGACTAAATAGTCAGATACGGTGTTAATTACATGTGAAGATACGACTATTTCGGTGGGCGGTAATCTGTGCCGTATATTCGCTGAAGGAGGCAAGCCTTGATCAAGTTTCTGCTTAACCGGGAGCTGCGGGAAGAGCAGGAGCTCTCGCCAAACATGACGGTACTTGATTACCTGCGTACATGTGTGGGAAAAACCGGTACCAAGGAAGGCTGTGCGTCCGGTGACTGCGGCGCCTGTACCCTGGTGCTGGGGGAGCGGCAAGGGGATCAGATCCGTTATCAAACGGTGAACTCCTGCCTGACTCTGGTGCCGACCCTGCACGGCAAGCAGCTGATCACGGTGGAAGATCTCAAGTCGAAAGACGGCAGCCTGCATCCGGTACAGCAGGCAATGGTGGACTTTCACGGTTCCCAGTGCGGTTTCTGTACCCCGGGCTTTATCATGTCGATGTTTGCGCTCAGCAAAAACAAGCCCTCGGCCGACAAGCAGGATATTCTAGAAGCTCTGGGCGGCAACCTGTGCCGCTGTACCGGATATAGACCCATCGTCGATGCCGCCAGAGCCATCGCCGGGCAGCCACCGTTGGCCGATGACTTCTCCCGCTACGAGGGCGAGGTACTGGCCCGGCTCGATCAGATCCAGGCCGACACCATGATTACCCTTAACGGAAACGGCAATGTATGTTTTTCGCCCGTCTCCAGCGATGAGCTGGCGGCGTTGCTGATGCAGCACCCGGACGCCCGCCTGCTGGCCGGCGGTACCGATCTGGCACTGGAGGTGACCCAGTTCTACTGCGAACTGCCCAAGATGATTTATGTGGGCAAGGTGGCCGACATGAAACAGCTGGAAGAAGACGATACACAGCTGGTGATCGGCGCCGCTCGCAGTCTGAGCGACAGCCAGGAGGCCTTGAGCCGTGTCTTTCCCGACGTCGGTGAGCTGTTGCACCGTTTTGCTTCCCTGCAGATCCGCAACCAGGGCACCCTGGGCGGCAACATAGGTAATGCCTCGCCTATCGGTGATACGCCGCCGGTACTGATGGCCCTCAATGCCCGCCTGGTACTGCGCCAGGGCGACCAGCGTCGCGAGCTGCCCATCGAAGCGTATTTCCTGGATTACAAGGTGACGGCGCTGAAAGAAGGCGAGTTCATCGAAAAGGTGATAGTGCCCAAGCTGACGACCAACCAGCACTTCAGGGCCTACAAGCTGTCTAAACGACTGGATGACGATATTTCCGCGGTGTGTGGCGCCTTTAACCTGACCATTGAAAACGGCACCGTGACTGATGCCCGTATCGGCTTCGGCGGTATGGCGGCAGTACCCAAACGAGCCGTGGCCTGCGAGCAGGCACTGCTCGGCCAACCCTGGAATCATGCCACCGTCAAGGCGGCGATGAAGGCGCTGCACGGGGACTTCGAGCCGCTGTCCGATTTTAGGGCCAGCAAGGAATACCGCAGCAAAACTGCTGCCAACCTGCTCTACAGGTTTTTCATCGAGCAGCAGAATCTGAAACTGGAAACCAGGGTGACGTCTTATGTCTAGCAAGCAACAGGACACCCTCACCATCGACGAGATGATGGAGCGGTTCAAACAGAGCCTGCAAACCGGCGTAGGCAAGAAGGTGCCCCACGACAGTGCCACCATGCATGTGGCGGGTGAAGCACAATACATAGACGACCGGCTCGAATTCCCCAATCAGCTGCATCTGTATGCCCGGCTGTCAGACAGAGCTCACGCCCGCATCACTAAACTGGATGTGAGTCCCTGCTATGAGACTCCCGGTGTGGTCATCGCCATTACCGCCGCCGATGTACCTGGCGAGCTGGATATCGGCCCCATTCTGCCCGGCGATCCCTTGCTGGCGGATGGAAAGGTCGAGTATGTCGGGCAGCCGGTACTGGCGGTGGCCGCCACCGATCTCGACACGGCCCGCAAGGCGGCCATGGCGGCCATCATCGAATACGAAGATCTGCCGGCGGTGCTGTCGGTGGAGGAGGCGTTGGAAAAAGAACTGTTCGTGGCCGAAAGCCACAAGCAGCAGCGCGGCGACGCCGCTGCCGGCCTCAGAAAGGCGAAGCATGTGATTGAAGGCAGCCTGCATATCGGTGGTCAGGAACACTTCTATCTGGAGACCCAGGTCAGCGCTGTGGTGCCCACCGAAGACGGCGGCAGTCTGGTGTTTACCTCCAGTCAGAACCCCACCGAGGTACAGAAGCTGGTGGCCAAGGTACTGGGCGTGTCCATGAACAAGGTGGTGATCGATACGCGCCGCATGGGCGGCGGCTTCGGCGGCAAGGAAACCCAGGCCGCCGGCCCCGCCTGCATGGCGGCGGTAGTGGCGCGCCTCACCGGTCGCCCCGCCAAGATGCGGCTGCCGCGGGTCGATGACATGATGATGACCGGCAAGCGGCATCCTTTCTTCAACCAGTACAAAATCGGCTTCGACGACAGCGGCCGCATCGAAGCGGCGGAGATCGTCGTCGCCGGTAACTGCGGTTATTCGCCGGACTTGTCGCCTTCGATTGTCGACCGGGCCATGTTCCACTCGGACAATGCCTATTATCTGGGTGAGGCCACGGTGATCGGCCATCGCTGCAAGACCAACACCGCCTCCAACACCGCCTTTCGCGGCTTCGGCGGCCCCCAGGGCATGATGACGATAGAACACGTGATGGACGAGATCGCCTCTTATCTGGGCAAGGATCCGCTGGCGATCCGCAAGATCAACTTCTACGGCAAGAACGAGCGTAACGTCACCCATTATCACCAGCCGGTGGAGCACAATATCCTTCACGAGCTGGTGGCGGAGCTGGAGCTGTCGTCGGAATACGCCAAACGTCGTGAGGAAATTCGGGCCTTCAATGCCCTGAGCCCGATCCTGAAAAAGGGCATCGCCCTTACCCCGGTGAAGTTCGGTATTTCCTTTACCGCCACCTTCCTCAACCAGGCCGGTGCCCTGGTGCACATCTACACCGATGGCAGCATCCACCTCAACCACGGCGGCACCGAGATGGGGCAGGGGCTGAACATCAAGGTGGCCCAGATAGTGGCGGAAGAGTTTCAAGTGGACATCGATCGTATCCAGATCACCGCCACCAATACCGACAAGGTGCCTAACACCTCGCCTACGGCGGCGTCCAGCGGCAGCGATCTGAACGGCAAGGCGGCCCAGAACGCGGCCCGGATCATCAAGCAGCGGCTGATCGACTGGGCGGCGGGCCACTTTCAGGTCAGCCCGGAAGAAGTGATGTTCAGGAACAACTTGGTGCAGATCCGCGAGCAGATACTGTCGTTCCAGGCGTTCGTGCAGCTGGCCTATGTCAACCAGATTTCCCTGTCCAGCACCGGTTTCTATCGTACGCCCAGGATCTATTACGATCATGCCACCGGCCGGGGTCGGCCCTTCTACTACTTCGCTTACGGCGCCGCCTGCTCCGAGGTGGTCATCGATACCCTGACCGGTGAATACAAGATCTTGCGCGCCGACATACTGCACGATGTGGGCGACTCGCTGAACCCGGCCATCGACATGGGTCAGGTCGAGGGCGCCTTCATTCAGGCCGTGGGCTGGCTGACCACCGAAGAGCTGGTGTGGAGCGACAAGGGCAAGCTGATGACCAATGGCCCGGCGAGTTACAAGATACCGGCGGTGTCCGATATGCCCCTCGACTTCCGGGTCAAGCTGGTGGAGAAGCGCAAGAACCCGGAAGACACGGTATTCCACTCCAAGGCTGTGGGCGAGCCGCCCTTCATGCTCGGTATCTCGGTGTGGTGTGCGCTGAAAGACGCGGTGGCCAGCGTGTCGGATTACAGGAAATATCCGCATATCGATGCCCCGGCCACCCCCGAACGAGTACTGTGGGCGGTAGAGCAGATGCAGGCACTGGTGGAACAGGACGAAGCCGTGACCGAGGATGTGCTGGTCAAGTAGCAGGTTCTGGCGCTAAAGAGGCCACAGGGTTGCCTCTTCCGACCCGCTACAAGTACATCCATGTAACGCTCACACATGCCATCCCTGGCATGTGATGGTCGGCTGAGGCAATC
>JBFGZI010000109.1:0-7481 GCA_041586855.1 Oceanisphaera sp.
CGCATGGTTACCTTTGGGTCCTTCTTGTATTTTATACTGTACCAACTGGCCCGCTTTCAGGGTTCTGTATCCGTCCATCTGGATGGTGGAAAAATGTGCGAACACATCATCACCGCCTTCCTGTGGGCAGATAAAGCCAAATCCCTTAGCATTATTAAACCACTTCACCGTACCGGTCGTCATACATCTGCATCCTTTTGCTCAAACATCCAAAACAACATTGAGTAACTGGCAGCGCCAATTTTTACGACAGGTTAACCCCGCCGGATGCGGCAACCCGAAAGGAAAGCGCCATACGACACTTGATTCAATGGTCACCAATCAATCACTCTAGCCAAACATGAGGGTGAGTCAAGCGTTTGTTTGTTATCGCATTCCGCCACAGTAAAGACGGTTGACAGCGCCGGCGTAAGCGGTAGTGTGAAGGAAAGACTAGCTAAAGCGTTCCTGATATCCTGACAAAAAGAGTCAGTCCCTGGCTTGAAAGCGACGCCAGGCAGCGGCACCAAATCCGGAGCCGACTGCTGTAGCGAGATCCGGAACAGTGATTTAGAGTAAATATATGGGCAGGAGAACACAGCAGATAGAGGATGATCGGTTAAAAGAGGTGGAAGAAACTGCGCTGCAGCCCCCTCCTATGTACAAGGTCATCCTGAACAATGACGATTACACCCCCATGGATTTTGTGGTGGAGGTACTGCAAAAATTCTTTGTAATGGATGTGGATAAGGCCACGCAGGTGATGATGGCGGTTCATTACCAGGGGAAAGGAGTCTGTGGTTTGTTTACCGCAGAGATTGCAGAAACCAAGGTAGCACAAGTGAACAAGTTTGCCCGTATGCATGAACATCCGCTGTTGTGCACCATGGAGCAGGAATGAGTAAGTACCCGCCGCAACGGGACACCGCAGTTTTTTAGGGGAGGTGCCTATGTTGAATAAAGACCTTGAGAGCACATTGAACGACGCTTTCAACGAAGCGCGCCGTGCTCGCCACGAATTTATGACGGTGGAGCACCTGTTACTCGCGCTGTTGGATAACCCGTCTGCCAAAGAGGCCCTGACGGCCTGTGGCGCAGATCTCGAACAGCTACGCCGTGAAACTCACCTTTTTATCGAGCAGACCACACCGCTGATACCGGCGGGGGACGATGAAATAGAAACGCAACCCACCCTCGGCTTTCAGCGTGTGCTGCAGCGGGCGGTGTTCCATGTGCAATCATCCGGCAATGCCGAGGTCACCGGCGCCAATGTACTGGTCGCCATCTTCAGCGAGCAGGAGTCACAGGCCGCCTATCTGCTGAAGAAAATCCAGATCGGACGACTGGATGTGGTCAACTTCCTGTCCCATGGCGTGCGCAAGGACGGCCAGCAGGAAGAGACTCCTCCCGCTCAGCTGGAAGAAAACACCGACGAGGCGGCCAGCAGCCAGACCGAAGGCTTTATCATCAACCTCAACCAGTGGGTGAAGGAAGGCCGTATTGACCCACTGATCGGCCGGGATCATGAAGTCAATCGCGCCATCCAGGTACTGTGCCGCCGGCGCAAGAACAACCCGCTGTTGGTGGGAGAGGCCGGGGTAGGTAAAACCGCCATCGCCGAAGGCCTGGCCTACCGCATCGTGCATGGGGATGTGCCGGAAATTATCGCCGACAGCACCATCTACTCGCTGGATATGGGCTCGCTGCTGGCGGGGACCAAGTATCGCGGTGATTTCGAGAAGCGCTTCAAGGCGCTGCTCAAGCAGTTCGAGAAGCAGAAAGGCGCCATCCTGTTTATCGATGAAATTCACACCATCATCGGCGCCGGTGCCGCCTCGGGTGGCCAGCTGGATGCGGCCAACCTGCTGAAACCCATGTTGTCGAGCGGTCAGATCCGCTGTGTTGGCTCCACTACCTACCAGGAATACAGCCAGATTTTCGAAAAAGACCGGGCCCTGGCGCGGCGCTTCCAGAAAATCGACATCCTGGAACCTTCGGTGGAAGACACCACCAAGATACTGCTGGGGCTGAAGAGCCGCTACGAGTCACATCATGATGTGCGCTACACCAGCAAGGCCATTCGGGCGGCGGCCGAGCTGTCTGCCAAATACATCAACGACCGCCATCTGCCCGACAAGGCTATCGACGTCATCGACGAAGCGGGCGCGCAAATCCGCATGATGCCCCCCTCCAAGCGCAAGAAGACCATAGGGGTGGGCGACATCGAGGCCATCGTGGCCAAGATTGCCCGCATTCCCGAGAAGTCGGTATCCAGCTCCGACAAGGAGGCACTGAAGAATCTGGAGCCCAAGCTCAAGATGGTGGTCTTTGGCCAGGACAAGGCGATAGAGGTACTGACCGATTCCATCCGGCTCAGTCGCTCCGGCCTTGGCAACGAGAAACGGCCCATTGGCTCCTTCCTGTTTGCCGGCCCGACCGGGGTGGGCAAAACCGAGGTGACCCAGCAGCTGGCGCGGGTGCTCGGTATCGAGCTGGTTCGCTTCGACATGTCCGAATACATGGAGTCCCATACGGTGTCGCGTCTCATCGGGGCCCCGCCGGGTTATGTGGGATACGATCAGGGTGGTTTGCTCACCGATGCGGTGATCAAGCATCCTCATGCGGTGGTGCTGCTCGATGAAATCGAGAAGGCGCACCAGGACGTGTTCAACCTGCTGCTGCAGGTAATGGACAACGGTACCCTGACCGATAACAACGGTCGCAAGGCGGACTTCCGCAACGTGATACTGGTGATGACCACCAACGCCGGGGTGCAGGAGACGATACGCAAGTCCATCGGTTTCCAGCAACAGGATCACAGCCATGACGCCATGACCGAAATCAACCGCACCTTCGCACCCGAGTTCCGTAACCGACTCGACCATATCATCTGGTTCAACCATCTGAACATGGAAGTCATTCACCGGGTGGTGGACAAGTTTATCGTCGAACTGCAGGCGCAGCTGGATGCCAAGGGCGTATCGATGGAGGTCAGCGAGCAGGCTCGTCACTGGCTGGCAGAGAAAGGCTACGACAAGTCGATGGGCGCACGTCCCATGGGGCGGGTGATTCAGGAAAAACTGAAAAAGCCGCTGGCCAACGAGTTGCTGTTCGGCGAACTGGTCGGTGGCGGCTCGGTCAAAGTCACTCTAGAGGACGACAAACTGCATTTTGACTATCAGTCGGAAGCCTCTCTGGCCCATTGAGTTCAGGCCTGGGGCATAGCACCGCAATGAGTACTACAACGCCCGGCACCATGATGGTGCCGGGCATTTTTTTATCCAAGAGGTGCATGCCTGGCGAAACTGGGGGCGAACAAATCACCCAAAGGCATAGCTATGGGGACAGACGCCATCATGTAACATTCGGAGTGACTGGCGAACGGATTAGCGAGCGCGGAAGACGATGCGTCCTTTTGACAGATCGTAAGGAGTCAGTTGGACGGTGACCTTGTCACCGGTCAGGATACGGATGTAGTTCTTGCGCATCTTGCCGGAGATATGAGCGGTGACAACGTGGCCATTTTCCAGCTCAACGCGAAACATGGTGTTCGGCAGGGTGTCCAGAATGGTCCCTTGCATTTCAATACTGTCTTCTTTAGCCATTGAGTCCTCTTGTTAACGCAGGCAATAAAAACGGCATCGATCATGCCGGATTTCGCCTCGAGTGTAAAGTTTCCGCTCAGTCTTTCATCGCCTGCCAGTGCCCGGCCACGAGTCGCTGATGAGGGCGGAAGTGTTGTTTATAATTCATTTTTTTACAACCATCCACCTGGTAACCCAGATAAACCCAGCTTTTGTTCAATCTGGCCGCCAGTTGCAACTGGCTCAGAATGGCGAAAGAGCCCAGAGATCTGTGTTCCAGGTCGGGGTCGTAAAAGGTGTACATGGCGCTGAGCGCCTGGTTGAGCAGGTCGGTAACCGCCACCGCCACCAGCTGTTGATCCAGCCAGACTTCCATGAATACCGGCGGCAGCCAGTCACAGAGCAGAAAGCCGTCATACTGCTGGCGACTGGCGGGATACATGGCGCCATCCTGGTGCCGTTCGTTGATATAACGCTGATACAGCCGAAAATACTCCGGCTTTTCCTGCTCACTCAGGCTGACGGTCAGATCCCGATTCTGCCGGATGATACGTTTCTGGCTGCGGCTGGGTGTGAAGTGGGCGACGTCGATGCGTAGCGACTCGCAGGCACGACATAGCTGGCAATGCGGGCGATAAATATCCGATCCGCTGCGGCGAAAGCCCGCACTGAGTAATTGTTCGTACCCTTCCAGGCACAACAATTCCTTATCGAGCAAGACCAGCAGTTGTTCCTGCCGCTCGGGCAGGTAACTGCAGGGGTGTTTGGGCGTTAGCCCCACCTTGAGATTTACTTCCCTCATAACGTCAGCTCACCTGATTGCCAGCACCCTTGGGTTAGCGGCTGCTGTTGTAGTTCTTTCAGTTTATGTAGAAAGCGCGAGCGTGGCCAGCTGGTGACCCCCAGGCTCATCAGATGCGGGTTGGGTAACTGACAGTCTATCAGTTCGCCGCCATGGCGGTGCAGGTGCCGGCACAGGCCGAGCATGGCGAGCTTGGAGCCGTTGTCGACCCGATGAAACATCGACTCGCCACAAAACAGTTTGCCAAGGCCGATGCCGTAAAGCCCGGCCACCAGCTGTTCCTGCTGCCAGACTTCGACCGAGTGGGCGTGACCCAATTGGTGCAGTCGACAATAGGCCTGTTCTATGCCGGGGGTGATCCAGGTGCCTGCTTCCTGGGTTTCACGCAGCTGACGGCAGTGGCGAATAACCTGTTCAAAGGCGGTGTTGACGGTCAGCCGGTATTGCCCGCGACGGGCAAGTCTGGCCAGGCTACGACTGACGTGCAGTTTATCCGGTTCCAGTACCGCCCGGGGATCCGGCGACCACCACAGCAGGGGCTGGCTTTGATCGTACCAGGGGAAGATCCCCATGCGATAGGCCAGCAACAGCCGTTCCGGGCTCAAGTCGCCGCCCACGGCCAGCAGGCCGTCGGGATCGCGCAAAGCCAGTGAGGGCTCCGGAAACCAGAGCCGGTTGTCGAGTAGTGTCAGCATGGAACGCCTTTCGTCAGTCCTGGCTTACATCGAGCCAGTCCTTGCCGGTTTTTTGCTCGATGTAGTCGCGAATAAACTGACGTACCTTCTGGGACGGGGTCACGTCTTCCTCGGCGCAAAGTTGTTCGAACAGGGCTTTTTTTCTGGGATCGATCAACAGGGTCAGGCGAGCGGTTCTTTGTTCCATATCGTCTCCGGTAGCTACTAAAACATGTTAATCATATTATCATTGAATGATTAATTGATGAGCATATAATCGATCGAATAATACTAGGGTCTGTTGACCTTTCGCGGTGAAATTTTGTTCGAGTTAAACGCGTTTTTATCGCGGCGAGAGGGGTGTAGCCTAGTGATTCTAAGCAAAGCCCTCTCAACAAAGAGAAAAACGCGTTTAGCCGAACCCGCAGGGCAGCGCTTGTGGGGGCTTGCTACTGCGTTATCGCTTATTTATGTAGAGTGACTACATGGCATAAGCGCTGCCTTGTATCAAGCCCCCACAAACTGCTGCAAAAACCATCTCGAAAGGTCAACAGACCCTCATATCATCTGTCATCGGGAGAGAAGCATGCCGCATCGGGCCCATCTTTTTTCGTTGCGTATCGGCCATGCCCTGCGCGAAAGCTGCCTGAAGGAGCGGTACGATAGCCGGCGCTTGCTCAAGGATGTACTGGCCGGGATCACGGTGGGAATTATCGCCATTCCCCTGGCCATGGCACTGGCCATTGCCAGCGGGGTGGCCCCTCAGTATGGGCTTTATACCGCCATCATCGCCGGCTTTGTCATCGCCCTGACCGGTGGCTCCCGGCTCAGCATCTCCGGGCCCACCGCCGCTTTTGTGGTGATTCTCTATCCCATCGCCCAGCAATATGGTCTGGGTGGCCTGCTGCTGGCGACCGTCATGTCGGGGGTGATCCTGGTAGGCATGGCGCTGGTGCGACTGGGCCGCTTGATCGAGTATATTCCCGAGCCAGTCATCCTGGGGTTTACCGGCGGCATAGGGGTGGTGATTGCCACCCTGCAACTGAAGGATTTTCTTGGACTGAACCTGACGGCGCTGCCCGAGCACTATGTGGGCAAGGTGACGGCACTGGCGGCGGCTTTTCCTCATCTGCACTGGCCCAGCCTGGCCATAGCGCTGCTCACTCTGGCCATCATGCTGCTCTGGCCCCGGCTGAAAACCGGGGTGCCGGCGCATTTGCCGGCGGTGATCCTGGCCAGCCTTATCACCCTGTTGCTGAATCGGCAGGGCATGGATATTGCGACCATCAGCAGCCAGTTCAGTTACCTGTTACCAGACGGCAGCATAGGCCAGGGTATTCCCTCTGTGTGGCCGCAGTGGGTCTGGCCCTGGCTACAGCCGGGGCCTGATGGTGCTGCCTTGACGCTGAACTGGGACTTGTTGCGCGACCTGCTGCCGGCCGCCTTCGCCATCGCCATGCTGGGAGCCATAGAGTCGCTGCTGTGTGCCGTGGTGCTGGATGGCATGATCGGCAAGCGGCACAGTGCCAACAGCGAGCTGCTGGGGCAGGGCATCGGAAACATAATAGCGCCGTTTTTCGGCGGTATTACCGCCACCGCCGCTATTGCCCGCTCGGCCGCCAACGTCAAGGCCGGGGCCGAATCGCCGGTGGCGGGCATGGTGCATGCACTGGTGGTGCTGGCCGGGCTGGTGCTGCTGGCGCCCATGCTTGCCTACCTGCCGATGCCGGCCATGGCCGCCCTGCTGATGGTGGTGGCCTGGAACATGAGTGAGGCCCACAAGGCGGTCCGGCTGCTGAAAACCGCACCTGTGGGTGACATGCTGGTGTTTCTGACCTGTTTTTCGCTCACCATACTGTTCGACATGGTGCTGGCGATTACCGTCGGCATACTGGTGGCGGTGGTGCTGTTCGTGCGCGATATTGCCGAAATGACCCGGGTAACGGATATTTCCGGTCATCGGCGACTGCTGGATGCGGAGTTGCCGGAAGGCTGGTCGGCATTCAAGATCAAGGGTCCCTTGTTTTTTGCCGCCGCCGACCGGGTGTTCGGCGAGCTGGCGGGGTTATGTCGGCAACAAGAGGGCATTATCCTGTATATGGATGCGGTTTCCATTCTGGATGCAGGCGGACTGTCGGCCCTGAGCCGCTTTGTGGATCAATGCCGACAGCGACAGATTGAAGTGGTGGTGGCGGATCTGCAATATCAGCCGCTCAAGACCCTGGCCAGAGCCGGGGTAAAACCTATTCCCGGTGAGTTGTCTTTTTACCCCACACTGCAGGAAGCGGTGGAGAAGGTAGTCAAGGCACCACTGACTGCCGTCGGATAAGATTGCTTTATACCAGTTACATTGAGCATCTGAGGCTTTTGGTCTGTACCCCAGAGGCAACACAGCCGCCTCCCACGACACGCCACCGGTAAATGACACTCACCGTTGCAGCC